>JACQZE010000006.1 GCA_016207885.1 Nitrospirota bacterium
ATGAGAGAAATGGTAATTGGGACATCTATCTATATGATATCTCAACAGGGACAGAGACCCGGATCACTAATGATCCCGCAGATCAGTATCAACCGGTCATATCAGGTGATTACATCGTCTGGCCAGATACAAGAAATGAAAACAATGATATTTATATGTATAACATCTCAACAGAAATTGAGACACGTGTAACTACCGATCTATCAGAGCAGGGATCTCCTGATGTCTCAGGAAACAGAATAGTTTTTGATGATGAGAGAAATGGTAATTGGGACATCTATCTATATGATATTTCAACAGGGACAGAGACCCGGATCACTAATAATCCCGCAAATCAGTATCAACCGGTCATATCAGGTGATTACATCGTATGGGTAGATACAAGAAATGGCAATGAAGATATTTATATGTATGACATCGCAACTGAGACAGTGACTCCTATCACCTCTGACTCTGCAGATCAGCACCAACTAACCATATCAGGCAATTACATCGTCTGGAAAGATACAAGAAATGGCGATGATGATATCTACATGTATGATATCGCAACTGCGACAGAGACACAGATCACCTTTGATCCTGCAGATCAGTATTTACCTGCAATATCAGGAGAGTATATCGTTTGGATAGATAGAAGAAATGGCCCTCGAGAGATTTATATGTATACAGGTTCAGGTGACGGCATAGGAGATAACGCTGACAACTGTCCTGATGTCTATAACCCTAAAGCTGATTGGATAGATATTAATGGTAGTCCTCATATTGATGAACAGCCTGATTATGACCTTGATAATATAGGTGATGCATGTGATCCTGATGATGACAATGACCTAATGCCTGATGATTGGGAGGTGGAAAATGGCCTTAACCCGCTCATGAATGATGCAGGCCTTGATCCTGATAGGGATGGTGCTACTAATTTGGAGGAATATCAGAATGGAACTGACCCGCAATTAAATGCTATGGATGCAGATAATGACGGCATTTTGAATGACATTGATGGTAACGGCATAAGCGGTGAAAATCCATGCAGAGGCGGCAATACTGATAATTGTGATGACAACTGTATTTACGTTGCAAACCCTTTACAGGAAGACAGCGATAATGACGGCTATGGTGATGCATGTACCATTTCTCATTGCGTGAATAACAGCGCAGATCTTCAGCTGGCACTGACCGACGCAGAAAGTAATGGTTCCAATAATCTCATAAAGCTTGTAAAAGGAACTTATAGAACAAGTGAAAACGATAATAGGTTTTTCTATTATTATTCTGATAAACCTTATGGTTTAATTGTCCAAGGAGGATATTCGAGTGATTGCACTGTCAGGGACAATGATGCCTCAAGTACTGTTCTTGATGGTGTGAATATGAGTGACGGGGTTATCGGGTTAGAGGCATATCCTGATTCTGCTGTTCCCACACATGTGAAACTGCATGTAGATGGAGTAGCTATTAAAAATGGATGGTACGGGCTTATGATGTCTTCTGGCAGCGCGCAGTTAGAAATAAGCAACAATATTATCAGGAATAATTATGAAGACCCTTTAGGAGCCTGGTCTGACAGTGGGAATATTGTCGTAACAAATAATTTGATCTATGACAATAACGTGACCATGAAAGGAGAAGCATGTGAGTTATCGATTTATGAAGCAGGAAAGTTATATGTAGCAAACAATACAATTACAGAGAACAATAGTGATAATCGTACTTTTAATGGCCGTTATAGAGGAGCTTTGAATATTTACCTGAATTCCGAGAATGCAAAGGCATCCATTTTAAACAATATCGTTTTCAATAATGGAAGTACGGATATCACTATTAATGGTGTATCAGGAAATACGCCGGACGTGGCTTATGTTTACAACAATTACTATAGATTGTTAAGGCCTTATGGAATAAATATAAATCAGGCGCCAAATATTAACTTAAGTATTATCACTGACCCATTTTTCCAAGACCCGTTATTTGTGAATAAGTTAAATAATGACTATCATCTGTCATCAACCTCACCTTTAATAGATAGAGGGAATGACTCTGCTCGTTTACTTACTGAGGTAGACTTTGAGGGCGATAATAGAAAATTTGGCAATTCCGTTGACATCGGTGCTGATGAATATACATTGTATGATTCGGACGGTGATGGATACCGTTCTGACGAAGATTGCAATGATAACGATATACTGACTTACCCCGGAGCACCGGAAATTTGTAATGGCATTGATAATGATTGTGACGGCATTATCGATGTTGCCGGATGCTCTGTTACATGGGACGGCTCTGAATCAACTTCATGGGATGATCCACTGAATTGGAACCCTGAATTTATACCCTCTGCCAATCATACCGTGATCATTCCTCAAAATGCGTCCGTTTCTCTTAGCGAAGATGTTGAAGTCAATATGTTAACCATCGGGACAGGCAGCAGTTTAATCTTGAACGGCTACAACCTGACAGTCAATGGGGATATCATTATCAACGGCACATTGGATGCTTCAAGCGGAACTTCTGACATCACCATAACAGGCAACTGGGAGAATCATGGTGATTTTATTGCAGGGCTATCTACTGTCAGGTTAGTCGGAACAGGCCAGTCAATATATGGCTCAACCACATTCCACAATTTAGAGAAGATTTCAGATACAGGAGATACCTTGACCTTTGAGGCCGGAAGCACGCAAACCTTTACTGGGGAATTGACGCTCAATGGTACAGATGGCAATCTCCTCTCATTGGAGAGTTCTGAACTGGGTAGGCAGTATACGATTGATCCGCAGAGCACATATCAAATATCTTTCGTGAACATGAGTGACTTATCGAGTACAACTCAGATCATCGCCTATGACTCAGAGAATTTAGGCAATAATGACCATGTAACCCTTGACATACCTCCAATGGCAACAACTAATCCTGCGAGCAATATCAATGGGGATTCTGCTGTCTTGTACGCATCAGTCAATCCAAATGCATCACAAACAACAGTCTATTTTGATTGGGGGACAGATACATCTTACGGACACTCAACTCCCGGCCAGTCCATAGGCAATGGGACAGTGAATACAACAGTTGCCGAGTTCATAACAGGGCTGGCACCAAATACTGTTTATCACTTTAGGGCAAGAGCTGTGAATGCTGCCGGTGAAGTCACTGGTTCAGATGCAAGTTTCAGGACATCTCTGATTGTTTTAAATATAACCTACCCTTCTGACATTGCCGCAATAGAAAGACCGGATACTATGGTCAGCGGAACGATTATCAACGGCACTAATTACGAGACTGGTGTTACCGTCAACGGAGTTGTTGCAGTTGTTTATGGGAATCAGTTCTTTGTGAATCATCTGCCTCTTGTTCAAGGGTCAAATACTATTACTGTAAATGCAGTCGATGTTAATGGTAATACTGTCCAAAAAGAAATAAATGTAGTTGCTGATATAGCACAACCGTATGTGACATTGAACTCAAATATCGAATCCGGCATTTCGCCTATTGATGCATATTTCTCCGTTGATACAGCGATACCGAATTCCGTATCAACCTATCAGTTGGACAATAATTATAATGGGACAACTTTCCATCTTGATTATGATGACGTTAACTTTAATAACGTCATGGTTCAATATACTACCGAAGGAGTTCATTATCCAACCATTGCTGTTACAGATGATCAAAATCCCGGCACTACATACTTTGATATGATTGCAATAGTTGTTCAGAATAAAGCACAACTTGATGAGTTGTTACATGGGAAGTGGGAGGGGATGAAGACAGCACTGGGGAATCAGGATATAGAAACATCTCTTAATTATTTTGTTTATGATGTTCGAGACACTTACAGGCAGATGTTTAATCAATTTGGTTTTGCAAAAATTAGTTCTATTTTATCAAGAAACACTGATTTCAAACTATCTGTAAATTACGGAAGAGTTTTGGAATGCGGAGCCATAAAAACAGAGGATGATGGCACTTCATACTCTTATCCTGTCCATTTCGTTCTTGATGAAAATGGGCTATGGAAGATTGGGGGATTTTAACATGATTATTTTGAGGAGGATTTTCAATATGAGAATTTTATGTCTTGTGCTGATGATGGTCATATTCATGGCTACCGGGTGTTCGGCAGAGCCGAAGATAATTACAGGCACAGTCGTTGATGCTGAAACCGGTTCCCCTATTGAAGGAGCAGTTGTTCTTGTTGAATGGACAAAGGCGGAGGGAGTGCCGGGATTGGCAAGTACAAAATCGGATAAGGTTGTGGAAGTTATTACTGACAAAGATGGGCAGTTTACCGTTGAAGATGTGAAGAAGCTGCTTATTGGCCAGCCGGATGTTGCTGTTTACAAAAAAGGGTATGTGACATGGAGCAGCAGATGGGTTTTTCCTGATCGTCAGAATAGAACAGATTTTAAGTGGAGATCAGGGAATATATATAAACTTGACAAATTTAAGGATACATATAGCTATGTTGACCATCAAGGATTTACTATGAGTGCGGTCAATAGCACTATTGGTGGTCCAAATGATAAACAACTTTTTTTGCGGACATATTCAGATGTCGAAGAGAAGCAGGTAATTCTTGAGCTAAGCGAAAGAGAAAAGAAGAAACGGAGACGTCCATGATAATCAGAATTTATGCAATAATATGTTCTCTCATTATTTTTCATCAGGGTATTGTGTTTGGGTATGACGATCAAACAACACATCCTGATATCACTAATAAAGCAGTGATAGATGCATCCAGTCTTGATACATTTATGAGGACTTCTCTCGGCTTTGAGAAAGGCGTAAATTCACGTTTTCCCTCTAATTCTCAAGATCCAACAACTTCAGCACTTGAACTGCTTATGACTGGCTCCACTGACGAAGACTCCCCAGCCTGTCGCGCATCCAACCATTTTCATGACCCACTAAAAACATGGAACCAGTCAGGCATGAGCGATGAGCCATCGTGGCTGGATGCCAAGTGTTTATTCTGGCTACCCAAGTTTTCAAACATAACATGGGCCACCGGATATTTATCACCACCGCCGGTTGGGCAAAAACAGACATTTTCATCAGATCCTTACTATGCCCCGATTAATTGGGATAAGGCAAGAAATTATTTTTATATGGCATTAACTGCTACTGCAAAAGAAGATAGAGAGGCTAACTTTGCAAGCACATTTAAGACAGTGGGGCATGTCTTGCATCTTTTGGAGGATATGGCTGTGCCTGCGCATGTCAGAAACGATTTCACATCACATGTCGCATTTAACAAAATAACATCTGATGATTTTGTAAAATGGTTCGGTAATCACTATGAATATTATGTTCAGACACACACAAATACTGTAACAAGCATTCCTGCTTCCGATATTAACAATAACTATCCATCCTTTACCAATCCTCGGCTTACAGATTTTTGGGATACGGATCAATACACGGGGGATAATCCTTCTTCCGGGTTAAACATTGGCTTGGCTGAATTTACAAATGCAAATTACCTAAGCGATTCTACCATTCCTTACACACTAAGGATGCCTTATCATATGTACACATATCCGAAAATTGACGACCCAAATAAACTACAGATATGTAGTGATTATGAGCCAGGATCACTTGATAAGAGAGTCTACCTTAGCAGAATCGATAGAGGTCCTTGTCCCCTGATAACCGAAGCACGAACAGTAGATCATTTTGCAGCTCTCGGGTTTTGGAATGATTTTTCTGTAAATACAATAATAGATTCTTTTTTGCATAACGATCCAACTATGCTTGTAACACCCATATCACTTGATGATAATGTACATAAAACTTATGCAAACGATCTCATCCCCCGAGCCGTCGGCTACTCCGCTGGGCTGTTGGATTATTTCTTCAGGGGTGATATCGACCTTATAGAAACAGATCAAGGGAATGTAATAGTTAACAATACCAATGAAGAGATAGATGGAACGTTTGAGCTTTATTATGATGATAACAGGGATGGCTCAAGACATTTTTTGTGGAGCAGCTACCTTTTTATAGAGGGAGATAACAGAAGCACCGACTTCAACTTAATCCCTCCCCCATTTGCAGATCTATCGGCCCAATACACCCTTGTCTTCAGAGGAAGACTTGGGAGTGAAGAAGGTGCGGTCTTCGGCAAGGTCGTTGATCCTTTTTTTGATGTATCAAAAGTGCACTTCATAGTTTTCAGGGATCATGACCGTAAGATAAGAGACAATCAAACACACGAATATAAATACCCCGGATCTATAAGCGCGCCTACACCATATGTGGAGTCAGGTGACGACAGAAGCGGATATTACAACACCCAAAGCATTTTAATGATAACAGCCGCAACAAGGACCGTGCCGGAAAGCTGGGGCTTTGCTAACAACACGCAGTATTACTGGAACGTGCAGCCGGTTTCTGGGCAGGCAATACTCGTTCAGGAGGGAACAACGCCGGGGAATAGGCGGTTATATCATAAAGCGATAGTCAATGTAGGAGATCATAGTTTCACTGTTAATAGAATCGAGAGATCTACTCGTGGATTTCTTAATCATCCAACAGATAGTCACTATGTATATGTCAATTCTACACATACAAGCAGCCCGCTGCATAGCACATATTTTAATGATGGTTATGACGCAATCCCCGATAAATGTGACAGTTCAATTATATTCATGCAGCCATTCTGGTCAGGAGGTAATGCCAATAGTGTAATATGGTTATTCGGGGACCCCTACACGTCTCATTTCACTCCCAGCTATACAGATGTATATGGCGTGGATCGTTTTGGTAGAAATCCAGAATTTACCGGAGATCCTTCATATAGCGCTTTTCCTGGGGAGCTTTGGTTTGGTAATGAAAGCGAACCATGGTTTGTCCATGAGAATGGTAGCGATGTAGGTTGGAGGCAACTATCAACTGAGGAGATCAACGCAGATTGGGTTGAGATGTATTCGGGGCATAACCTGATGTATCCGCCGTTGCCATTTTAAAAGAAATAAGGACGGAGGATATGAACTTATAACTCTATCTCCATACCCGGATATGCGGCAAAGCATTTCAGGTTTGAATTGTTTTCGAGAATGATTTGCTGACAATCATTGACAATACCATCAAGCTCATCATCTGACCTGTTCTGATTATGATGAAAAAGGCCGAACATCTTTGCGTTTGACTCAATAGCAAGTTTAAGCGCATCCTTGTACGTGGAATGGCCGAATCCCCTTGTTTTTATATATTCCCCTTCAGTATATTCCGAGTCATGTATCAGTAAATCCGAGTCTCTCGAAAACTCAAGGTAATCATCGAACTGAAGCCCTCCCGGATGATTGAATGTGAATTCGTTGTCAGTAATAAAGACAAATGATTTTCCATCCTCCTCGATCTTGTAACCAACCCCGAGGTTCGGGTGGCTGAGCTTTATGCGGCTTATCTTTGCCGATCCGATATGAAGAATGCTTTCATATATTTTAGTGAAGCTGATATTGGCGGCAAGGTCTTTAAAGCAGACGGGGAAGAAAGGAGGCCTCATCGTCTTTGACAGGAACCTGTGCATGTCAGCCTGCGCTGTTGGAAATCCGTACAGGTTTATCTGCGACTTTTTCAGATAGATCGGCTTGAAGAATGGGAATCCCAACATGTGATCCCAATGCGAATGAGTAAAGATGATGTGAAACTTGCGGCGGCCTTCAGTTATAAATCTGTTGCCTAACCTTCTGATGCCTGTTCCGGCATCTATGATTATGACCTCATCGTCCTTTGTCCTGACCTCAATACAGGTGGTATCGCCTCCATATTTCAGATACTCTTTTCCTGAAACAGGGATTGAGCCCCTGGCTCCCCAACATCTTATGATCATTATTCAGTCCTTAATAAAACAATTTTAACGCGGCTTCCAATTTTGACAAATCAAAGGATTGATTTACAAGAGGGCTTTCTTTAATGACCGGTATCATATCTTCATAAGTGTGGCGGTTATTCCTGTATATAATTCCAAGCGGTATTCTATCTCCCCACTCCAGCGACCTTTCAAACGCCTTTAACCTGTCCTCAGAATTGTATTCAGGCTCAATGTGATAGACCCTTTCAGCATACCATTTGTACGTATTAACTTTATTAAAAGAAACACAGGGTTGCAGTATATCAACTAAGGTAAAACCTTTATGGTTGACAGCCTCTTTTATCAATCCTTTAAGATGCTCTGAATCGCCTGCATATCCTCTTGCTACAAAGCTGCAATCCAGCGCCACGCCGAGCGCCATCGGGTTAAGCTGTTCCGAGAAGACTCCGAAAGGCTGGTTCTTTGTCCTGGTTCCTTCGGCAGTTGTCGGGGACGCCTGCCCCTTTGTTAATCCGTACACCTGATTGTCATGCACAAAGAGCTTCACATTGATGTTTCTTCTTATGGCATGCAGCAGATGATTGCCGCCCTCTCCATAGCAGTCGCCGTCGCCTGCAACCGCCATGACGATCATCTTATGATTAGCAAGCCTGATACCTGTAGCAACAGGAAGTGTGCGGCCGTGAAGCCCGTTAAAGGTGTTGCATTTTGTGTAATGCGGAAACTTCGCTGCCTGCCCTATCCCTGAGACGATAGTGAATTGATGAGGCTCTATCCCCATCTCCACCATGGCCTCATTAAATGACCTGAGGATATTAAAGTTGCCGCATCCCGGACACCATGCCGGCGTCTGTCCTTTATAATCTTCCAATGCGGGCATTCACCTCTCCTAAAAGTCCGTCTAAAGTAAAAGGCCTTCCGTCGTACTTCTTTATCTCGTTCTCAAAAAAGATGTAACCTGTCTCTGACTTTATCAGTCTGGCAAACTGTCCTGTGGCATTATTCTCAATGCAGACCGCCAGTTTGGAATTATTCAGTAAATTTAAATAATTTAATTTCTTCTCTAAAGGAAAAGGATATATCTCGCTGAAATGAAGCATGGCTATCTTATTTTCATTTGACAGAATATCAACTACCTCTTTTATCACGCCGTATGTCGAGCCCCAGCCGACAAGCAGAATGTCAGGATCCTTATCACCATACAGAAGAGGCGGAGATATCTCTTCTCTTATCAAAGGCATTTTTTTGAAAAGCCTCTTCTCGATCATCCTGTTCCTCGTCTCAGCATCCTCTATGATATGTCCTTCTTCATCATGCTCATCACTGTCTGTGACAACGAGATGTTCTGACGCGCCGGGAACCGCAAGAGGAGAAATACCGCTTTCTGTAAAAGCATGCCTTCGGTACTCAGAGAGTTTTACAAGTTCTGCACCGCGCAGCCTGCGGTCAATATATTTGATCCTGTCAGCAGCAAAACTGTCATACGTCCATTGAGTATCAGCAAGATACTGATCAGAAATAATAAATGCTGGTACCTGATATTTATCAGAGAGCTCAAACGCCTTGTTCGTGAGATAGAATGCCTGCTCGGGGGTGCCGGGCGCAAAGACTATTTTGGGGAATTCACCATGCCCGCTGTGAAGAAGAAAGAGAAGGTCGCCCTGCTCTGTCCTTGTCGGAAGGCCTGTCGCAGGCCCCGGCCTCTGTCCAAGGGCAATGACTATAGGAGTTTCAGTCATACCGGCAAGCGAAACGCCTTCCTGCATCAGTGCAAAGCCGCCGCCTGAAGTGCCTGTCATCGCCCTCACACCGGCAAACGATGCGCCGAGCGCCATGTTTATCGCTGATATCTCATCTTCCGCCTGCTCAACAATTATTCCGTACTCTTTCTCTTTATCGGCAATATAGTTCATTATTCCTGTTGAGGGCGTCATAGGATAAGCTGAATAAAATTTACATCCTGATGATATCGCGCCCAGCCCGGCCGCCTCTGTGCCGGTGATGAGCATTTTACTATTTGACGGTTTCTGTAATGTGAAAGAGCATTGAGCACATCTGGTTTTTGTATACTCATGTCCGGCAACTGCTGCCTTTATATTTCCGCTGATGACATCATCGCCCTTTGTCCTGAACTCTTCCCTGATCAGCCCGATAAGAATATCAGTCTCAATTCCTAACATTCCGAGTATGGCTCCTGTAGCCGCGGTATTGAGCATGACCTTATTGCCGCCATGCTCTAAAGCCAGATCAGAAAAAGGCACATCAAGAAAATACGGCTTATCATGTTTCTGCTTGTGAAATGAGGAGTCATATATAAGGATCCCGTCAGCGGCAAGCTCTGCCTCATGTCGGAGAATGCTCCCGGTATCAAGGGCAACAAGTATGTCGATATCCTCTCTGCTTGCAGAAACAGGTTTATCAGAAAATCTTATCTGATAGAAATTATGCCCGCCCCTTACACGAGATTCATAGTCCTGATGGGTAAATACATGATAGCCGGACCTGGAGAATGTCTTTGCCAGAGTGCCGCCGATGGTCTGTATGCCCTGCCCTGCCTCGCCGCCGATCTTTATCGAATAATCCATTCTTATAATTATTTCATCAACTGCGCGATCAGTTTTATATGGGACTTCTCCTCATTGATTATTTCGTCCACGACCTTCCACTCTATCACAAGGTCGCGCATGCTGTAAAAGTAAAGCAGCGTCTCCTTCTCAAATAAAATCGCATGGCGCAGTGCATCATTGCTTGTCTTAATATTCTGCAGTGACGGCAGCGCTTTTTTGCTTCCAAGAAAGAACTCAGACTCAACAATGGCCCTAAGATAGTGCGATGCCTCATCCCAGTCAACAAGGCTCTTGGTAGAAATCTGATCTTTCAGGCCGATGAAGACCTGCTCATGCTTAAGCTCCTGCCCCGCCAGCAGTTCAAAAAGCCCGCAGAGCTTACTATCATCCCTGAACTTCTCAGCCAGTTTTGTATAAAACTCATACCCGAGTTTCTCTGTCTGCACCGCCTGTTCAACTATCTCCTGAATGGAATAATTCATGTTCATCTCCTCCTGATGAATGTTTATTTAATTTTAAATCAATTGCAATATTTTATCTCAATAAAATTCTTTAACCCTGCCGGATCAGTGATCGGATCAAAACAGGTATTGCCGATACATGGGATGATGCGGCTGTTATCAGCCTCAAAGCTGATTGCTTTATATGGATAAAAAGCTGTTAACGCGGACTTTGCCAGTTCACTTTCAGGAAGAGACTGAACCGTGAGTTCAAGCATGTTAAAGCCTGCGTCCAGCGCTGTGAAATAATGAGCTGAATGAATTCCCGTCTCCTTTGCTCCTGAATAGAAGTATTTCAGTGAACGGTCAGAATATTCCTTATATTTTATATCGCCGGTTATATGATAAAGCTTCATTAAAAGGATGGCGGCTATCGAATTGGCTGAAGGATGAGGAATATCATCAATGCTCTTAATTCGTATATCAAGCAGGCTGTCAGGTGAATCAAGAAATCCGCCCTCTTCCATGTCCCATAACCGTTCAATACATTTATTCATGATCTCTTCAGCAAGTGAAATGTATGAGCCGGAAGCGGTAACTTCATAAGCTGATATAAGTGCGTCTGTAATATGGACATAATCTTCAAGAAAGGCATTAACACCTTCAATGTGATACAGCTCCCTGTCTTTGTAATGCATGAGCATTATCTTGTCGAGGCTTTTTATCGCAATGTTTCGGATATCTTTGTCATTAAGCACCTTGTAAGTATTTAAGAGCGAAGAGATTAGCATGCCGTTTATCGAGGTGTACATGGCCTTGTCAATGAACGGCATAACCCGCAATTCTCTTTGTGAAAGAAGCTTGGCCTTGCCGGCCTTTATAATATCAGCGGCCTTTTTAATGTCAATACCGGTAATTGAAGATATCTCTTCCAATGTCATTGATAAAGACAAGACCATCCTTGAAGGGTCATGATGCATCGCCCCGCCTTTATGCAGGAAATAGAGGGACAGGATCTTGAACTCTTCATCATCAAGAACCTGTCTGAATTCATCTTTCGTCCATGTGAAGTACCCGCCTTCGTCATCAGGAGAGACGTCAGCGTCCTGGCTTGTATAAAATCCGCCCTCAGGGTCATATAGCACTTTCTTTATAAAACCTATGATGCCCTCTGCGATCTCCCTGAAATGTTCATCCTTAAATAGCGCATATGCATCGGCGTAGTTTCTTAAAAGCCACGCATTGTCATCTGCCATCTTTTCAAAATGAGGGATATTCCATGAAGCGTCAACGGAATATCTGTGAAAGCCGCCTCCGAGCTGATCATAAAAACCCCCGTTTGCCATGGAGAGGAGCGTCTTTCTTACCGCGTTAGAAACAGACTCATCCCTTGTAAAAAAATACCTGTTCATGAGTAAACCTATGGCGCCTGGCATGGGGAATTTCGGGAAGGTCCCGAAGCCTCCGTTTACAGGGTCAAGCTCATTAAGAATTTTCAATACCGCGTCATTAATGCTCTTTCTGTCCGGTTCACCCGAAGCTGACAGCCTCTCTTTCAGAAAATCAAGCACCTTAACAGTATATTCATTAACTTCATCTCTTCTGGTTCCGTAGAACTCGGAAACCGCTGCAAGCACCTTCTTGAAACCGGGCCTTCCAAAGCTGTCGTCCTGGGCAAAATATGTTCCGCCGTAGAATGGTTTTTTATCAGGCGTAAGAAAGACGCTTAACGGCCATCCCGATCCGTAGCCCATTGAAGAGACAGCCTGCTGGTATCTCCTGTCCACATCAGGCCTTTCATCACGGTCCAGTTTGATGCATATGAATTTCTCATTCAATATCTTCGCAACCTCATCATCCTCAAAGCTCTCCTTTGCCATTACATGGCACCAGTGGCACCAGACAGCGCCTGTGCTCAGAAATACAGGTTTGTCCTCTACCCCAGCTTTAATAAAAGCTTCATCTGACCAGGGATACCAGTCGATCTTATGGTGAGATGCGTGTTTCAGGTACGCAGAGTTTTCTTTTGAGAGTCTGTTCATTCAGGCTTATATCTTTTTTCAAGCAGATTACCCGTATGTTTCAGGCCGGTTATCTACATCTATATCAGTACAGGATCGGCTATCTCTTAAAATTCTTTATAAACTCGCCTATCTTGATGCCGAGCGAAACACATTTAACGCCGTCCACGCAGTCGTCAGCATCCTTCTTGTCAAGGTAGGCATTTAATTCATGCGCGTCTTTTTTCAGCCTGATGACGTATACATTCCTTTCTTTATCAAAATTAAGATTTACCGATATCCCGTTCTCTGATATCTCCGGGTATATCTCTACCACCTTATCCTTTAACGCAACATTTGAATACCCCATGTGCCCTCCTTTTGATAATTATGGTTTAACCCTCGACAATGCTGTGTTCATCCCACATGAACCAGTTCCCTGTATCCAGCAGAAATGAGTATGTCTCTGCAAAGATATCATAATGATGCCTCTCTTCTTCAATCAGCCTCTTAAATAACTTTTTCTCTATTTGGGACTTGGCCTCAAGTTCCGCTTTTTTGTAAAACTCAATCCCGTCCTTTTCCATCTGCATGGCAATTTTAAAGGCCTCAAGTTCATCATCAGTCGCTTTGATCCTCTGCATCATCTCGTCCTTCATGGCCTCAAAGATAGTCCTGATATTATCTTTGGGATTAACATCTTCTATAATGATCTCCTCGCCTTTAAATATTTTGGAAAGCATCAGCAGATGTCTTTTTTCATCTTCTGCTACTGACAGGAACATCTTCTCTCCGACCGGCGAAGATGTCCTGGCCGCTGCCTCTTTGTAAAAATTAATCGCGTCAGTCTCCATCTTTATCGCTATTTCAACCGCTTTCATGATTCCTCCTGGTTTAGTTTATGATTTAATTGTTAGTTCATAAAGCGTTTTTCCAATAAAGAAATCACCCCAGGCAATGCCGATATCAGGAAGAGTTGATTTAAATATCCAGTCCTGAAGCGGCGCGGATCTTGCGACAAGGTCCGCTATGCTGAAGTGAGCCATAAATACGGTGCCGTATATCACTATCATCCCGTTCAGAAGAAATCCATAAACAACGGTTTTCCTTGAGAGGTAAAGCGCTGTTACGGCAATGACATCGATAAGCGGAAAGATAAATGAGAAAAATCTGGTAATGTCAAAATGCGTGACTCCGGGATTTAATTTATCCGGCACCATAAAGTAATGTATCCTTAAATGCAGCAGCAGGCCTGAAACGGCGAGCAGGAAAAGCGCTGTCAATAATGTTCCTTTTTTCATTTGATCCTAAAAATGGGCTATATGGCCGAGATACAATGTAAGGTAAATTACGATGATATGAAGCACCCACCATCCCGGTTTAAATCTCATAAAATATTTCAGCATCTTACCTCCAGAGCAGGTTCCCTAAAGAATATACCGCGGCAATCCCCGCAAGATGTATCAGCCACCACCATGGTTTTAAAAAACTTGTCAGCTCAAGCAGCTTTTTCCACATATACGCCTCATTTATAGGATTCAAAACTCATGAATTCGTCAATCTCACGCCTGAAGGCCCTTGGGAGAAGAGTTATGCCTGACTTGAGATGCCCGACAGCTATCAGCATCGGGATTATCTTGTCAGCCGGAATACCGAACTCCTTCTTAACCGCCTCCCCGTCAAAACCATCCATAGGGTGCGTCTCAAGCCCAAGCCCTTTAGCCGCCAGCATAATATTCATCCCGAAGAGAGCGGCATTTTTTGCGGCAAATATCTTTCTCGTGATGCTCTCAACTGTGCCATAAAGATTCTTCATCATCCCGAGATATGTCTCGCGCATCTCAGGTTTCATAAATCCAAGCTCCTGCCAGCTGTCAAGCACCCTGCCGCTGTTCTTTTCAACACCGTCAGGATCTGCGATGATTATCAGGACAGCCGATGCCTCCTCAACCTTGGGCTGGTCAAACGCGCACTTTCTCAATGCCTTTTTCCTTTCAGCACCCTTCACTACAACAACCCGCCACGGCTGGAGGTTGAATGAAGATGGAGAAAGGTTTGCCAGTGTGATGAGATCCCTGAGCTTTGCGTCGGAAATATCCTGTCCCGGTTCAAAAAAGTTAATTGAGCGTCTTTCCCTGATCGCCTGAAGTATATCCATTTTACCCCTCCCGTAGTTATCTTTCATCTAAAGGCCATTAGATTAAACAGACAGTAAATAAGATCAATGTCATATAAGGAATTTTATCAGAATATAGATGAAAGTCAATCCGGCATTAAAGGCCGAGATATGCCTTCTTGACATCTCCATTGGAAAGCAGTTCACCGGCTGTTCCCTCAAGAACCACACTGCCATTCTCCATTACATATCCCCTGTGAGCCGTCTGAAGCGCCAGGTTAGCGTTCTGTTCAACAAGAAATACGGTAGTTCCATGCTCTGAGTTGATCTTTATTATGATCTCAAATATCTGTTTTACTATCATTGGAGCAAGACCGAGAGAAGGCTCATCAAGCAGCAGCAGTTTCGGCCTTGCCATGAGCGCCCTTGATATGGCTAACATCTGCTGCTCCCCGCCGCTCAGAGTTCCTCCTGCCTGATGCCACCTTGATGTGAGTATCGGAAAGAGGCCGAATATATATTCAAGGTCTTTCCTGATGCCGTCTCTGTCCTTGCGTAGAAAAGCGCCCATGCGCAGGTTTTCCATTACGGTCAGCTGCGGGAATATATGTCGTCCTTCGGGCACCTGTGATATACCGAATGATACGATCTTATCAGGACTCATCTTATGAATGGACTTGCCGGAGAAGAGTATCTCGCCTGATTGTGGAGGAACAACGCCTGAGATCGACATCAGGGTTGTGGTCTTGCCGGCTCCGTTTGCGCCGATAAGTGTTATTATCTCTCCCTCGGAGATCTTGATATTAACGCCCTTGAGCGCCTGAATATTTCCATAATATGTTCTGACATCAACAAGCTTAAGCAACGAATTCCTCTCCAAGATATGCCTTTATGACGACAGAGTTATTCCTTATCTCATCCGGCGTGCCTTCTGCTATCTTCTTGCCGTAATCCATGACAGCTATGCGGTCGGAGATGCTCATCACAAGCTTCATATCATGCTCAATAAGAAGAATGGCTATGCCATCTTCATCCCGTATCGTCTTTATCATACTGTCAAGCTCCTGAGTCTCACTGCTGTTGAGCCCTGCCGCAGGCTCGTCAAGAAGCAGAAGAAAAGGCTCCGTTGCAAGGGCTCGCGCGATCTCAAGCCGCCTCTGCGCGCCGTAGGGAAGGTTCTTTGCAGCCTCATTCACATATGAACCTAAACCTGTCTTCTCAAGCATCTCGTAACTTCTTTTGACCGTTTCCCTCTCTTCATTCATTGCAGAGCTGCCTCTGAAGAGAGCACCGATAATGTTTGAATGAGTCCGGCAGTGGCGGCCTATCATAACATTCTCAAGCGTTGTCATATTCGGGAAGAGGCGGATATTCTGAAATGTACGCGCCATGCCAAGCTTTGTAATGATGTTCGGCTTCAGCCCGTTTATCTTCTCTCTCTTTTGTTCAGGCGGCGATATGAAGATATCTCCTTTTGATGGTTCATATAATCCGGTTATACAGTTGAAGAAAGTTGTCTTGCCTGCACCGTTTGGGCCGATAAGCGCAAGTATTTCGCCCCTCTTAATATTAAGACTGAGATGGTCGAGTGCCCTTATCCCGCCGAAATCCATAGTCAGATTATTTACTGAGAGCACGTTTTCCATTAAATTAAGATCCATTACCGTATTAGTGTCATTCCGGCTTGTCCGGAATCTTCCCCTAATACACTTGAAAGATAGATTCCGGACAAGCCGGAATGACAGAATTAATATGTAAATGAATTAAAATCAGACTTATTAATCATCCGCCTTTTCAAATTTATAAGTACGCCGCACATTGCTTATTAACCCCTGCGGCCTGAATACCATCATGATGACAAGCACAGCGCCGAAGACTATCATCCTGTATTCAGAGAAAGCCCTCAGGTACTCCGGCAGGAGTATAAGAATTAAAGCCGCTGTGATAACCCCGACTATCGAGCCCATACCGCCGAGCACTACGATGCACAAGATTATCGCTGATTCATGAAATGTGAAGCTGGCAGGATTTATAAATGTCGTCTTTGCCGCGAACATCACTCCCATCATGCCCGCCCATGTCGCGCCGAGGGCGAATGCAGAGAGTTTTGTCTTTGTCTTGTCTATGCCCATCGCCTGGCAGGCTGTCTCATCCTCCCGCAACGCAAGCCATGCCCTGCCTATGCGCGAGTCCGAAAGCCTGTTAACAACGATAATGGTAAAGACCGTAAGTCCGATCATCAGGAAGTAGATATATGTTGTCGTAGACTGAAGTGATAACTCAATGCCGAAGAAGGAAGGCCTCGGAATATTTGCTATCCCGCTCGGCCCGAATGAGAACGCATTCCAGTTCTCAAGTATCAACCTTATGATCTCGCCGAAGCCGAGCGTCACTATCGCAAGGTAATCACCTCTCAGGCGAAGCACCGGAAATCCGAGCAGTATGCCGAAGAGAGCGCCAAGTAAGGCCCCGACAGGCAGGACGGTCCAGAAACCAAGTCCGAAGTGAAGATTAAGAAGCGCGTAACTGTAAGCGCCCACAGCGTAGAATGCAACATATCCGAGGTCAAGCAGACCGGCAAGCCCGACAACTATATTAAGTCCGAGCCCGAGCACAGCGTACATCAGCGCGGTGGTCAATATATTTACCTGATAAGTTGAAAAGAGGAATGGAAATAATGCGGTCAATAATATAAAAGCTATAACAGACGGGATAAAGAAAGCCGTCTTCTTGAATTTATAAAATATTGTAATACCTGCCGCCTCTCCTGATGCTTCACTTTGAACGTCCGCTTCTTTCCTCTTTATCATCCATCTCCATAGAAAAGATAATAAGAAGCTCCCTCCCCCGACAAACGCCATATTCCACCATCTCCATTCAATGGCATTCTCAAGCGGATTGACCCGTATCACCATAATGGGAAATGTCAGGAACATGAACCAAATGGATGCGAGAAGCGATCTTTTTATTTCAGTGATATTGATCATTTATTTAATTTTTCATACCTTCTGCGAACCTGATTTCCCGAGTATCCCCGCGGGCCTGAATATGAGAACCAGAACCAGCAGGGCGAATGCGAATACATCTTCATAGTCGCTTGATACATATCCTGTCGCAAGGCTCTCGACCCATCCGAGGAAGAAGCCGCCCAGGACAGCGCCCGGAATGCTTCCGATACCGCCGAGCACGGCAGCTGTGAACGCCTTGATGCCGACTATAAATCCTATGTTGAAATTTATCTGCCCTATATGGGATGCGATAAGCACCCCGCCGATAGCTGCAAGTGAAGAACCGATAATGAATGTTATCGAGATTATCCTGTTCACATCTACGCCGGCAAGCATCGCCATCTTCTTGTCCTGTGCAGTAGCTCGCATAGCCATCCCGATCTTCGTATATTTAATGACGAGTGTAAGTATCAGCATGACCACAGTTGTGGTGATGAGTATGGCAAGCTCTGCCGAGCTGAATATATGCTCATAATTCTCCATGAACTTGAACTCAGGTATGAGCGACGGAAAAGGGAGAAAGTCAGATGTCTGGGCAAGGCGCACATAATTCTGCAGAAATACAGACATCCCTATCGCGCTGATAAGCGGTGAAAGCCTGGGCGCGCTGCGAAGAGGTTTATAAGCTATCTTCTCAATCGTAAATCCGTAAGCGGATGAGTATATGACAGCTGCTGCAGAAGCGAGAAATAGAATGGATATCTCATTAAAACCCAAGACAGTTAGGACGCTCGCGATGATAAGCGCAGTGAAGGCGCCGATCATGTATATCTCGCCATGCGCAAAATTGATCAGCTCAATAATGCCGTACACCATCGTGTACCCGAGAGCGATAAGCGCGTATATGCTCCCGCGCGTCAGCCCGCCGAGCAGAAGCTCAAAGAAGTATTCCATAACCTCCCTGCACCAGATTGAATTTCAGTATTATATCACGATGTAAACCGGATGATGTTTCACTTTATTCCCATACAATCTGAACCCTCGCTGTGATAAGATTTAAATATGAAGATCAGGGAGATCACCGCAAAGAGTATCCTTTCTAAATCACAAATCTATGACTACGCAATAAACCCATATGTTGGATGCGCGCATAACTGCGCTTACTGCTACGCCAAGTTCATGAAGAGGTTCACCGGCCATACCGAGCCCTGGGGGGATTTTGTCGATGTAAAGATAAACGCCCCTGAACTTCTGGCAAAAGAGATTAAGAAGAAAAAGATCGGCCGCGTCTGGATAAGCGGCGTCTGCGATGCCTATCAGCCTCTTGAGAAAAAGTATATGATCACGAAGCAATGCCTATACATCCTCGCTGAGAACAACTGGCCTTTTACCATTCAGACCAAGTCCCCGCTTGTACTCAGAGATATTGAGATACTGAAGAGAGCAGGCGATGCCGAGGTCGGTTTCACAATAACAACTGCCGATGACAAGATTAGAAAGATATTCGAGCCCGGCGCCCCGCCCATTAATAAGAGGATAGAGGCATTGGCAGAACTTCACTCCGCAGGGATCAAAACCTTTGCCATGATAGCGCCGATTCTGCCGGGCGCTGCGGGGCTGGTCAGCAAATTAACGGGCAAAGTGGATAATGTGCTCATAGACAGACTGAACTATCATTACGCTGACAGGTTATTCAAAGCACACGGGATGATGTGGGCGATGGAGGATGGTTGTTTCCTGAAGACGGGGAAAGAGTTAATGAAAGGATTTAAAAAAGAAGGAATCCCATGTGAGATGCTTTTTTGATTTGATTCATATTTATTGTCATCCCTCTTCCTTACGTCATTCTCGTGCTTACGAAGGCACTTTGACAACCTTATATATCTGATATACAATATATACAAAAGATACAAATTATATCAGGAGGAAAGATATGTCAACTCAGATGATCATAAGGATAGACGATGAGGTCAAGAGCAGGCTTAATAAGCTTGCCAGGATAGAAGGCAAGACTACAAGCGAGGTGGTACGGGAGCTTATAGAAGAGCGTATAAAGGAACGCGACATCGGCGCATATGTTGAGGACCTTTGGAGCAGGATCGGAATTAAATTGAGATCAAAAGGAGTAACGCCCTCGACGATAAATAAGGCGATTAAGGCATCGCGGAAGAAACTGGCATGAGGGTTGTTATTGATACAAACATCTTTGTCTCATCTTTTTTCGGCGGGAATCCAAAGAAGATAACAGACTTTTGGAAGAATGAAAAGATAACACTCTGCCTGTCTCATGCAATTTTAAATGAATATATAGACGTGCTTCACAGGATCGGCCTTAAGGACGAACAAGAACTTGAGGAACTGTTATCCCTTTTCTCAAGAGGTTTCAACATTCTGTTTACTACGAAAACACCAAAAATAAAGATTGTTATGAATGATCCTGATGATGATAAGTTCATCGAATGCGCTGCGGCATTAAAGGCAGATGTTGTTATATCCGGGGATAAAGAAGTCCTTGCAGTAAAGGAATACATGGGTATCAGGATATTGACACCAAAGCAGTTTTTGAAAAACTATCAGGGTTAGTTAAATCCCGCCCTACTTAACTTCCTCATACCCCCCCTTATTCACCTTATACATCGAGAAGCCGACACCCACTGCGTCGCCTCGTTCATCAAAGCGTATCCTCCCGAGCGGAGTATCAACAAACTCAGTTCTCAGTGCTTTTGTGACCGCTGCATAATCTGTGGAGCCTGCCTTTTGGATGGCGTTCATAAGCGCCTGTGTCGCTGCATATGCATTCAGAAAAAATGCGCCGGGGTCTGTTCCATACGCTGCCTTATGGTCGCTGTTTGCCTTGAGCGCGAGCGGGTTCTTTGAGACATCCTTCGGGCCTGTAGCGTAAACTCCCTCTGCGTACTGCCCTGCGACCTTGATGAATGTGTCATCCTTTACGCCGTCGTCAGAGATGAAGTATGTATTCATCTTCTTCTTTCTCATGAGCGTGACGATCTTTGAAGCCTCGGGGTGGTAACCGCCGAATATGACAGCTTCAGCGCCTGAACGTTTGATCTTCTGTACAACAGCGGAGTAGTCGACCGCGCCCGGAGTAATGCCTTCAAACAGCACGACCTCTGCTTTGCCTGAATCCTCAAGGAACTTCTTTGCGAACTCTGCAAGCCCCTTGCCGTAATCTCCCTTGTCATGAAGCACGGCTATCTTCTTTACCTTAAGCGTATTGAGAGCAAAATCAACCTCAAGCTTTGCCTGCGCGTCATCAGATGCTATTGTGCGGAAGAAGTTGGGATAGTCGCCGCTCTGCGTGAGCGGAGGGTTGGTGGCGGACGGAGACATAAGAACTATCTTAGAATCTCTGTATATCCCAAGCGCTGCCTTTGTGGCGCCGCTGCATATATGCCCCATCACAACATCCGCATGCAGAGAGATCAGCTTTGCCGCTGTGTTGGCAGCAATCTCAGGTTTGCACACATCATCTTCGATCAACAGCTCAACCTTTCTGCCGAGTACCCCGCCTTTTGCATTTATATCCTTGATAACAAGTTCAGCAGCATTTACAGACGGCAGTCCGTATGAAGCAAGGTCGCCGCTGTGAGCGCCGGCTATGCCGAGCTTTATGCTCTCGGCGGTATATGCTGATGAAGAGAGGCTTAAATAGGCAAAAATTAGAACTGCAAAAGCGAAAGAAAACCTGATGAAAAGCTTCCTCATAATAATGATATCTCCTTGTTTTTATTGCTTTTAGTAAATAATTATGAAGAAGTGAATGATAAAAGTCAAACACTATGAAGAACGGTTCTGTTATAATTTTAAAGATTTTTTCAAGGAGAGCAATATTGACCAAGATAATTATTGTTGGTTCCGGCGGTTTTTTGGGCTCTGTCGCAAGGTATCTGCTCAGCGGCTGGGTTTATGACACCATGCCCTTTGCAGGATTTCCTTACGGCACGCTCGTGGTCAATGTGCTTGGATGCCTTGTAATAGGTTTTTTAGGCGGGCTTGCCGAGGCAAGAAATGTATTGGGGCCGGAGATCCGCCTCTTCCTGTTTATCGGATTCCTCGGCGGCTTCACGACCTTCTCGACATTCGGCCATGAGACGATGGCGCTCTTCCGCGATGCTGAAAATATAAAAGCCTTTGCAAATATCATTTTTCATATTACAATCTGTCTATCCGCAGTCTGGATCGGCAATGCGATATCACGCGCTATTTAAGGAGGAATGTGATGGAACTTACAGAGACAGGGCATCTGCTGCGAATCTTCATAGGCGAGAGCGACAAGCATGAAGGCATACCGCTTTATGAATGGATAGTGAGGATGGCGCGTGAGAGCGGGCTTGCTGGCGCGACCGTGCTTAGAGGGCTTGAAGGGTTCGGCGCCCACAGCAGGCTTCATACCGCCAAGATACTGAGGCTTTCAAGCGACCTGCCGATAGTGGTTGAGTTAATAGATACCGCTGAAAAGATAGAAGAGTTCCTGCCGATGATAGACGGCGCTGTGAAGGAAGGGCTTGCGACGGTTGAAAAGGTCGGCATCAGATTTTACAGAAGCGGCGAGCGGCTGTAGTTCTTCCCTACTTCTCTTTGCTTCCTCTGTACCTTATCTGAAGATTGTCAGGGATAATATTATTTGCGGCATCCACTACCTTCAGCAGATAAGGAAGAGTCACAGACTTCTTTAACACATCGCTCTCTGACTGCACGAATGTTGAGATAACCCCTGCGATAACCGAGACTATCAGAAGGCCTTTAAGAAATCCGAGCCCGCCTCCTGCGATGCGGTTAGCCCAGCTTAGCCCGACTGCTTCCATAAACCTGTCTATCAGCTTTGAGCTTAACGCGGCAAGGATGATGCAGAAGATAAAAATAGAAAGAAAGATGACTATTCTCGCGGCGCTGTTATCCGGCCCGAAGAAATAGTTTGTGACAGGTTCATACAGTTTTACCGAAAGAAGATATCCCGCAACGATACCGACGATAGAGAACACCTGCTTCACAAGGCCTTTGATAATGCCTGATGCAATAGTGACCCCCATTATTACAAGAATGACTATGTCGAATGAGTTCATAAGATCACTGTGTGATTTTTGATAGCTGATAAGAAGATGACCACATTCTTTTTTATATCTCCTCTGAGTATGGCTGAGCCGACCGCAACTGCGTCAGCGCCTGAACTTAATAACTTTGCCGCAGTATCAGGTGTGATGCCGCCGATGGCGGCTATGGGAATTGAAACATTCCTTCTGACATCTTCCAGCATCTTCAGCCCCTTCGGCCTGCCTGCGTCTTTTGTGGATGTGTGGAATACGGGGCCGAAGCCGATATAATCTGCGCCTTCTTCCTGCGCCTTCAGAGCCTGCTTTACTGAATGCGTGGATATGCCGATGATCTTTCTTTTGCCTAATATCTTTCTTGCCTCTTTCACAGGCATATCATCCTGCCCCAGATGAACTCCGTCGGCATCAACGGCAAGTGCCATGTCTATATAGTCGTTGATGATGAATGTAGCGTTATAACTGCGGGTAAGGGTTCTGATTGATACTGCTTCAGAAAATATCTCTTTTTTGCTGAGGCGCTTTTCTCTGAGCTGAATTACTCTCACTCCTGCTGAGAGCGCCGTCTTCGCGATCTCTGAATGCGAGATGCAGGCTGTATCCCTGTCTGAGATGAGGTATAACGCACGTTCTTTATTGAAGTGTATCTTCAACAGTATCAGTAATGAGCGGCTTCCTGGGGTTTAGGTTTTTCTCAAGAAAATCAGTATTAAAGTTTCCTGCGATAAATTCCGGATTTTCAAGTATTTTGAGATGCAGAGGTATCGTCGTCTTGATGCCTTCTACAATGAATTCTTTGAGCGCGTTCCTGAGCTTGTTTATTGCATCGGCCCTGTCTCTGCCGTGAACTATGAGCTTTGCTATGAGAGAATCATAGTGGGGCGGAACTGTCCAGCCTGTATATGCTGCTGTATCTACCCTTACTCCGCGGCCTCCCGGCGGGATGAAGAGCGTTATCTTGCCCGGTGACGGAATGAACTTCTCCGGGTCTTCGGCATTTATCCTGCACTCGATGCAATGGCCTGTAAATCTGATGTCAGACTGTTTATAAGAAAGCGGAAGGCCTGCTGCAAGCTTTATCTGCTCTTTGATAATGTCAATGCCGGTCACCATCTCGGTCACTGGATGCTCCACCTGTACTCTGGTATTTATCTCCATGAAGTAGATGCTTCCGTCCTTGTCATAGATAAATTCTATCGTCCCGGCATTTCTGTACTTGAAAGCCCTGGCAGCAGCGATCGCAGCCTGCCCTAACTTCGCAGTAAATGCTTTATCGGAAAAGATGAAAGGCGCCTCTTCAAGGAGCTTCTGATGCCTTCTCTGTATGGAGCAGTCACGCTCTCCGAGGTGTATTATCTTGCCTTTATTGTCAGCTAATATCTGTACCTCGATATGCTTCATCTCAGTGATGAACTTCTCTATGTAAAGCTCGCCGTTGCCGAATGCCGCAAGCGCTTCTTTCTGCGCTGTATGGAACATCTTCACCACCTCGCTCTCATCATTCACCACGCGCATGCCTTTGCCGCCGCCGCCTGCCGAGGCCTTTATGATAAGAGGGAAGCCGATCTTCTTTGCCACTTCGACCGCGTCTTCTTCGCTCAGGACAGGGTTATCGCTTCCAGGAACTACAGGTACATTATGCTGCTTCATCAGCTGCCTTGCATTTGCCTTGTCGCCGCCAGCTCGGATATTTTTTGCTGACGGGCCTATGAATGTGATATTTGAGGCGTTGCATGCCTCAACAAATTGGGCATTCTCCGCAAGGAAGCCATAGCCCGGATGAATTGCTTCGGAATCTGTGATCTCGGCAGCGGTTATGATCGCGGGAATATTGAGATAGCTGTGCGTGGAAGAGGCCGGGCCTATGCATACAGACTCGTCAGCGAGCCTTACATGAAGCGCGTTCCTGTCGGCGTCAGAGTATACTGCGGCAGTGCTTATGCCGAGCTCGCGGCAGGTCCTGATTATCCTTACTGCGATTTCGCCCCTGTTTGCTATTAAGACCTTATTGAAGAGTTTCATGAAAGGGGTTCGATGAGAAAGAGTGTCTCGCCGTATTCAACGGACTGGCCGTTTGAAGGGAGTATCTTCTTGATTATTCCGTTGGTATCGCTCTCTATCTCGTTCATGAGCTTCATGGCCTCAACGATGCAGAGTATCTGGCCTTTTTCAACCTTGCTGCCTACCGTTACAAACGGAGGCGCATCGGGAGATGGAGCCGGATAGAAAAATCCAACAATGGGTGATGTGACAGGGACAAGATTCTGTTCCGCAGCTGCCGCAGCTGCCGGTTTCTCAGGTTCAGGCGCTGCATGAAGGGCCGGCTGCATCATCGGCTGCACGGCTCCTGCAGGGCGAAGGTGGCTCTCTTTCTTGATCTTGCACTTTGTCCCGTCTTTTTCAAAGGAGAATTCCGTTACGTCTGTATCCTTCAGCAGGTCTATCAGTTTTTTTATTTCATCAAGTTCCATTATTTCACCCTTTCGATATATTCGGATGTCCTTGTGTCCACCCTTATAACATCGCCTTCATTAATATGGAACGGGACCTTTACAACAGCCCCTGTCTCAAGCACCGCGGGCTTGCTCCCTCCGCTTGCCGTGTCGCCTTTAAATCCGGGGTCGGTCTTCTCTATCTTCAGCTCGACAAATAACGGGATATCAACCGTGAGAGGCTCGTTTTTATAATAAAGTATCTTGACGGTCATATTCTCTTTAATGAACTTAAGCGCGTCCCCAAGCTGCTCCGGGGTAAGAGGAAACTGCTCATAACTTTCAGTATCCATAAAGTAGCACAGATCATCCTGCTTATAAAGATACTGCATAGACTTCTCCTCGAGATTCGGTGTTTCAACCTTCTCCCCGCCCTTGAAGGATTCCTCAAATATGCTGCCGGTCTTGAGGTTCCTGACCTTTGTCTTGACGATAGCGCCGCCTCTTCCCATCTTTATATGCTGAAATTCTACTATCTCATGCGGAGCCCCTTTTATCTCTATCCTGGCTCCTTTTCTAAACTCGCTTGTAGTTATCAATTCTTCACCCCTGTATTATTCTTAATTTCTTCGGCAGCCCGGTCAATACCTCAGCGCCGCTCTTTGTCACAACAACCATATCCTCGATCCTGGCCCCGCCGAAGTCCGGGATATATATCCCCGGTTCCACAGTAAATACCATACCATTTTCCACGGCATCTTTGCTCCGCCATGATACTACAGGTTTTTCATGAATTGCAAGACCTACGCCGTGCCCTGTTGCATGGCCGAAGAAATCATCAAGGTCTTCCAGTTTGATATAGTCCCGGGCTGCCGCGTCAACGGCAGACGCCATAACTCCCGGCCCTACAGCCTTGATAGCCCTCATCTGCGCCTCTAACACGACAGAGTATACAAATTTCTGGTTATTAATATTCCTGCCGTTGAGCAATACCGTCCTTGATATGTCGGAAAAATACCCTTCGCATTCACCGCCCCAGTCAAATACGACCAGATCACCGGCTTTGAGCTTTCTGTTGGTCGGCCTGGCATGAGGAAGCGCAGAGATCGGCCCGGATGCAACTATCGCCCCGAATGGAAGTTTTTCGCAGCCTTCCTCCCTCAGATAACCCTCAAGACGCAGCGCAAGCCCTCTCTCGTTTTCCCCCGTCTTAATATGGGGCAAAAGCCTTTTAAATGCCTTTTCAGCCCTTTTTACAGCTATCCTGATGTTGGACAACTCATTATCGGATTTAATGATCCTGAGCGATTCTACGGCATCACTAAGCGGCTTAAGCTTTATTTTGTTCTTTAAAAGTTTTTTATAAAAAGAATACTTCAGGTCATCCGCCTCAAAACCGAGGGTATTTATCCCGAACTTCTCACAAAGGGCTTTGATCTCTTTTGGCCTTTCGCTATTTTCAATTATTATCCTGAAACCTCTAACCTCTTTTGCAGCCTGCTCTTTATAGCGGAAGTCGGTTATGAAGAGTGAATACTTTTGTGTCAGGATAATGAACGCGGATGAGCCGGAGAAACCTGAAAGGTATCTAATATTGACGAGGTTGGTAATGAGCATCCCGTCAACACAAAGTTCAGGGATAAGTTTTTTAAGAGCTGCCTTTTTTTGCATTTATAATTGATACCGCAGCCCTTAAAGCAAGAAGGTAACTGTTAAATCCAAAACCCGAGATCTGGCCGCATGCAACAGGGGCTATCAGCGATTTCTGCCTGAACTCCTCACGGCTGTGGATGTTGGAGAGATGCAGCTCTATCGCAGGCACATTCACTGCTGCAATGGCATCCCGTATGGCAACGCTTGTGTGAGTGTATGCGGCAGGATTTATGATGATCGCTCCGAACTCTTTTGCGCCCTGGATAATATCAACGATCTCTCCCTCATGGTTGGACTGTCTGATAGATATCTCCACGCCGAGCTCAGCAGCAAGCGCTCTAAGCATTTCATCTATATCATGAAGCGTCTTTGTGCCGTATATCTCTGATTCACGCTGGCCGAGAAGATTAAGATTCGGGCCGTGTATCACTAAAACCTTCATGTTGTCTCCCATAACTCCATCATCCTGTTAAGTATTATATCAGCTATACCGCTCTTCATCATCTTCGGATAGTCTGCCGCATTGCCGTTTCTGTCTATTATCGTAACAATATTGGTATCAACATTAAAACCCGCGTCTTTCTTTGTGATGTCATTAAGGACGATCATATCAAGGTTTTTCTCTTTCAGCTTCTTTTTTGCGCTGGCTATGTCTTTACTGCTTTCTGCCGCAAAACCGACCAGCATCCGCCCGCCCTTCTTCTTTCCAAGCTCCTTAAGTATATCCGGTGACTGCTTTAATTTCAGAGATGCAAGTCCGCCTTTTTTAATCTTGCTGCCGCTCGCTGCATAAGGAGTGAAGTCAGAAACAGCCGCGGTCATTATTAGAGCATTACAGGAACGGAACTTTTTATCGACTGCATCCTTCATATCAGAAGCGCTCTCTACCTTATAAAAAGATACACCGGCCGGAGGCTTGAGCGCTGAGGGGCCGCTGACAAGAGCCACATCCGCGCCGCGCCTTGCTGCTGCGCGCGCTATCTCATAGCCCATCTTGCCGGAAGATCTGTTGGATATGAATCTTACCGGGTCTATAGATTCTATAGTAGGCCCGGCTGTAACAACTATCTTCCGGCCTTTCAGATCCTTGGGAGATAGTTCATTCAGAGCGGCTTCCACTATATCTTCGGGATCAGACATTCTGCCCACGCCGGTGTCGCCGCAAGCAAGAGATCCTGATTCAGGCCCGATAAATTTCACCCCGAGGCCGGAAAGATATTTTATGTTCTTTTTTACAATAGGGTTGTTGTACATCTTTGAGTTCATGGCAGGAGCGATGAGAAGAGGCCCGTCATAGGCAAGCAGTATGGTGGTCAGCATATCATCTGCTATGCCGGCAGCGTATTTACCTATTATGTTTGCGGTAGCAGGCGCGATAAGGATCAGGTCAGTATTTTCCGGCAGGCTTATATGGCTCAGCGGCTCAGCGAAAAGGCCGGAAAATACCTTGTTGCCTGTTACCGCCTCAAATGTAAGTGGAGTGATAAAACGCTCAGATGCCCCGGTCATTACAACACTGACCGATGCGCCGGATTCTGTCAGGCGCCTTGCTATGCCGACAGATTTATATGCGGCGATACTGCCTGTGACGCAAAGGAGTATATTCTTCCCCATCAGTCACTATTCTTGCCGTCTCCGAAGATCTCTTCAATGACCTTTTTACTGTCCCTCTCGCCTTTTTCCGTAAGATAGACCTTAAGGTCTTTCTCGAGCTCGGTAAGGTCTTCAGGGAACTTCTCTGTCTCTCTGGATTCCTCAACAGCGCGCTTCTGCTCAAGTTTCTTTGCTTTTTCCTTTGCCTCTGCCGCTTCCTTGCCGACAAGGACATCAAGATTGCCGGTAGTTATTTCTTCAATGGCGATAGTCGTTACCTTCTGCGATGAGGTGTATATTTCGTGCGGCACCCCTTTTGCAAGTTCCTTGGCCCTGAGAACCGCGGCAGCGACCAGCCTGTAATTCCCTTCTATCCTGGTTTTATCAACATCAATCGGTAATGAAATTATGTCCATTATTCTCCTCTTTCTATAACTGCAGATATTTATTTTGTGATCTTATTTATTCTTCCGAGGTCAGCCCTCTTAATTCTTAATCTCGATGAAACAATAATGCTCTCAAGTTCTTTTAAAGCATCTGCGAGCTTGTCGTTAATAATAATGTAATCATACTTATTGTAGCTTGCCATCTCATCTATCGCCCTTTCAAGGCGTTTTTTTATCTCTTCCCTGGAGTCTGACTTCCGCCCGCTCAGCCTCTCTTTAAGGGCCTTGCCGCTTGGAGGCAGAATGAATATATAATAAGCATCCCGGAACCTGCGCCTCATCTGGGCAGCGCCCTGGATATCAATGTCAAGTATTATATCATACCCTTTATTATTTGACTCTTCCAGCTTTTTGATAGCGGTTCCGTAGAGGTTCCCATGAACCATCGCCCACTCGGCAAACTCATTGTTCTCTATCATCTTCATAAACCTCTTTTTCGTCACAAAATGATAATGAACCTTATCGACCTCCCCCCTTCTTGGAGGCCTGGTTGTATATGACACTGAATGCCTGAGATTCGGGAGTTTCCTCAGAAGTTCATGGCAAAGGGTGGTCTTGCCGGCTCCGGACGGAGCTGACACAATAAAAATATCCCCTTTTTTTTCAGATGCCGCTGTTTCTCTGCTCATATCCATGATCAATTACTGTAAATTTTGCACCTGTTCCCTGATCTTTTCAAGTTCGTCCTTCATCTCTACAACAGAGACTGTGATCTCTATATCAGCGCTCTTGGAGCCTATGGTGTTGACCTCTCTCCGGAGCTCCTGAATAACAAAATCAAGTTTTTTCCCGACCGTGTCCCCTGACCTGATTATATCCTTCATATAATTAAGATGGCTTTTTATCCTGACCGCTTCTTCGGTAATATCTGATCT
This sequence comes from Nitrospirota bacterium, assembly GCA_016207885.1. Taxonomy (NCBI): domain Bacteria; kingdom Pseudomonadati; phylum Nitrospirota; species Nitrospirota bacterium. Next base: position 29,953 of record JACQZE010000006.1, read on the forward strand.
CTCTGTCAGAATGGCTGCCTCCTGAATCAGGCGCGCCTCATCGATCTGGGTATCCTTCATGATATCTTTTAATCTGTCACGAAGGCTGCTTACGGCAGTTGATGTGATCTTCTTTCTCCTGCTCTCGATCTTCAGCAGGTATTTATTTATTGCCAGCGCCCTCTTATTAATATCAGCCACAAGGGCCTTCCCTTCCTTGCATCTGGAGACCTTCAGCTTCTTCAGCGCTGAATTCAGCGCTGAATTAAAATCAGAAACATTCAGATCAGGATCATCAGACGAAAAAACATCTCTTAACGATGCGAAAAAACTCAATCCGAGATCATCCTTAAGCTTTAATTCTTTCTTTAATGAGAGCAGGGCTTTTTGATACTCCTGCGCCAACCTGGTATTGACATGTATCTTCTTCTCATTGCCGGAACGCCTTGAAACATGAATATCAACGCGGCCTCTGCTGAAACTGTCCTTGGCAAGTTTCCTTATATCAGGGTCAAGGCGGTAAAGATATGAAGGGGCGTTAAAATGAATATCAAGGTTCTTATGATTAACTGAACGCACTTCAACGCTGAAATCACCCTTTTCAGCGCTGCCGAAACCTGTCATTGATTCTATCTGCATTGGACCTCTCTGTCTTTAATAAAAGAATATAAAATAAAAAATATAATTACCTATGAAGATGCTGACACAAAAAGATTTTTATCAGGAAAGGGCATCGGGAACAATTAGCTGGATACAAGCGCTTCAAGGCCGCTCTCAATAAAAACAGGCCTGCCGTCTTCAATAATAACCCTGATATTCTTCAATTCCCTGAATCTTCCCCTGAGTATCTCTTCTGACAGGGGGTCTTCTATATACTTCTGGATCGCCCTTCTCATAGGCCTTGCGCCGTAAGCTGTTTGATAATTATTGTCGATCAGCCACTCTATGGTATCATCGCTCAGTTCTACCGTGATGTCCTGCTCAATAAGCTGCTTATTGAGTTCTATCATCAGAAGGTCAACGATCTTTACAAGATGTGATTTCTCAAGCTGATGAAAGACCACAATATCATCAATGCGGTTCAGGAACTCCGGATTGAATTTTTGTTTAAGCTCGCTGAGAACCCTGTCTTTGATCTCTTTGTATTTATCTTCTGGAGCAGCGTTCTGAAAACCGAGCGGCGTCATATTATCGGTGAACCTGGTGCCTACATTTGATGTCATTATTATTATCGTGTGCTTGAAATCAACTTTCCTCCCGAGATTATCAGTAAGCACACCTTCGTCAAGCACCTGCAAAAGCACATTAAAGACATCAGGATGAGCCTTCTCGATCTCGTCAAAGAGGATTACTGAATAGGGCCTCCTCCTTACAGTCTCTGTAAGCTGGCCGCTCTCCTCATAACCTACATATCCGGGAGGCGCGCCTGTCAGCCTGGAGACATTGAACTTCTCCATATATTCAGACATATCAACTTTTATCAGCGCATTCTCATCATTAAAAAGGAATTTCGCCAAAGACTTGGCAAGCTCTGTCTTTCCCACTCCTGTAGGGCCGAGGAAGAAGAAGGAACCTATTGGACGCTTCCTTGCCTTCAACCCCGCGCGTGAGCGCCTTATCGCCTTTGAAATAACATTAACGGCATCATCCTGCGCGACTATGCTTCTATGAAGCTCTTCCTCCATGCGGAGAAGCTTCTCAGACTCATTCTCTTCAAGCCTGTAAAGCGGGATGCCTGTGATCTTTGATACCGTGTATGCTATATCATCCTCATATACGACAGGGGTCTCATTTTGCTGGTTCTCACGCCATTTTTCAAGAAGGCTGTCATAGAGTTCCCTTATCCTGTCTTCCTCTTTCTTGGCAGCGGCACCCTTTTCAAAATCGTGGATCTTAATATACAGGCCTTTTTCTTTATTGACTTTTTTAAGCTCAGATTCAAGTTCCCTGAGCTCCGGAGACATCATGAACATCTTCAGTTTCATCCTTGCGCCTGTCTCGTCAAGTACATCCACAGCCTTATCAGGAAGCGATCTGGCGGTAATATATCTGTCTGAAAGGTTGACACATGCCTTGATGGCCTCATCACTTATTTTAATTTTGTGATGCAATTCATAGTTACTCTTCAGGCCGTTAAGCATGTCAATTGTTTCCTCAACAGAAGGAGGCTGAACGAATATCGGCTGGAAACGCCGCTCAAAGGCGCCGTCCTTTTCAATATATTTCCTGTACTCATCAGATGTCGTGGCGCCGATGCACTGGATCTCGCCGTTTGACAGAGCCGGTTTAAGCATATTAGACGCGTCGACAGAACCTTCTGCTGCGCCTGCACCAACGAGGGTATGAAGTTCATCGATGAAGAGTATTATATTGTCGGATTGGGTTATCTCCTTCATCAGAAGCTTCAGCCTCTCCTCAAACTGTCCCCTGTACTTGGTGCCTGCTATCAGAGCGCCGAGATCAAGGCTTACTATCCTCTTGTTATAAAGGTTCTCAGGAACGTCTTTGTTGATTATCCTTTGGGCAAGCCCCTCAACAATAGCGGTCTTTCCAACTCCGGGATCTCCTATAATGACAGGGTTGTTTTTGAGCCTCCGCCCCAATATCTGAAGCACCCTCTCTATCTCATTGGTTCTGCCGATAACCGGATCAAGCTTGCCCCTTCTTGCGAGCTGGGTCATATCCCTTCCGAATTCATCAAGTGCGGGTGTCTTGCTCTTCTTGTCCTTGACAGCCTGCTGCACTCCGCGTATTGACAGGTTAATGGCCAACTGGCGGGCTGCGAGAAGGTTAGCGCCCAGGCTTCTGAGTATCTTCCCCGCGATGCCCTCATCTTCCCTGATAAGGCCTGTCAAAAGATGTTCGCTTCCGATATAACTGTGGCCCAGAAGACGGGCTTCTTCTACCGCAAGTTCGAGCACCTTTTTAGCTCGTGGCGTAAAGGGTATATCACCAAAGGCGAGGACACTGGAGCTTGCGGGAAGGTTACGCTCAACTTCGATCCGCAGTTCGCCCACAGAAATTCCCATCTTCTTGAGGATAATTAAAGGGAGCCCGTCCTCATCTTTGAGAAGGCCCAAGAGAAGGTGCTCGGTACCGAGGTAGTCGTTTTGACGTTTCTCAGCCTCGTCCCGGGCATTGATAATGACCTTTCTGCCTTTTTCCGTGAACTTTTCAAACATATATTACCTGTATAAATAATATCTTTATATGATTTTCATTGTCAAGGAAGACAGCATTAAATGATCAACAGCGGATAAGGCAGCGGTGATACGGGGACAGAAAAGCTTATTTATGAAAATAAAGATCCTTTATCTCTTCCATGAACTCTTTTATATCTTTGAACTGGCGGTAGACCGATGCAAACCGCACATAAGCCACCTCATCTATATCTTTAAGCCCAGACATTATCTCTTCTCCGATGAGGGAACTCGGTATCTCCTTCTCGCCGAGCGCCTGGAGTTTCTTTTCGATCCTTGCTGTAAGGGCTTCCCATTTCTCGACGCTGACAGGCCTCTTCTCGCAGGCCTTTTCAAGGCCGTGTATGATCTTCTGCCTGTCAAAGGCCTCGCGCCTGCCGTCTTTCTTGACCACAAGCGGAAGTATCTCCTCTATGCGCTCATAACTCGTAAAACGGCTTGCGCACTTCAGGCATTCCCGCCTGCGCCTTATGACATCGGCCTCTTTGCTTGAACGGGAGTCGATAACCTTGTCTTCGACAAAACCACAGAAAGGGCACTTCATAATTAGTTAGTAAAGCGATCAGAGTTAAATGGTTAAACCTTCAGGTCGCTGTACGCAGGAAACTTCCTGCATAAAGCCTTGACCTTATCTCTGACACGCCTGATATTATCTTTGTCATTTGGTGCCTGCAGCACTGAGTCTATCAGGCCTGCGATAATTATCATCTCAGGCTCTTTCATGCCGCGGGTGGTCACCGTAGGAGTCCCGATCCTGATACCGCTTGTTATTGCAGGCGGAAGCTTGTCATGAGGGATAGCATTTTTATTAAGAGTGATACCTGCAAGGTCAAGCGCTGTCTCCGCATCTTTGCCTGATATCTTCTTGTTGGTAAGGTCAATAAGCATAAGGTGCGTATCTGTCCCGCCTGATATTATCTTGAAGCCTCTCTCTATCAGGGCTCCGCTTAACTCTTTTGCATTCTTGACTATCTGTATCTGATAGTGCTTGAAGCCCGGAGATAACGCCTCTTTTAAAGCAACCGCCTTAGCGGCAATGACATGCATCAACGGGCCGCCCTGAATGCCAGGGAATACCATCTTGTCTATCTGCTTGGCGTACTGCTCTTTGCACATGATCAGCCCGCCTCTCGGCCCTCTAAGGGTTTTGTGCGTGGTAGACGTGACAAAGTCCGCGTAAGGAACGGGTGAAGGATGAACCCCTGCGGCAACAAGGCCGGAGATATGTGCTATATCAGCCATCAGATACGCCTTGCATTCTACGGCAATTTTTGACAGCTTCTTAAAATCGATTATCCTTGAATACGCGCTGGCGCCTGCAACAATGATCTTCGGCTTGATCTTCTTCGCTATCTTTCTTACCTCATTGTAATTTATAGTCCCGGTCTTTTTGCCGACTCCGTAAGAAGATCCTTCATAAACGATCCCTGAAAAGTTTACATGTGAGCCGTGAGAGAGATGGCCGCCGTGGCTGAGGCTCATGCCAAGTATTTTATCTCCGGGCTTTAACATCGCGCAGTAGACAGCCATATTAGCCTGTGTGCCGGAATGAGGCTGAACATTGACATGCTCGGCGCCGAAGAGTTCCTTGGCCCTGTTAATGGCAAGTGTTTCAGCTATATCAACATATTCACATCCGCCGTAATACCGCCTGCCGGGATATCCCTCTGCATATTTATTTGTAAAGACTGTGCCCTGAGCCTCCATGACAGCCCTGCTGGCATAGTTCTCAGAGGCTATCAGTATAAGCTGCTCTTTCTCTCTCCTGATCTCATTGACTATCGCGTCGTATATCTCGGGATCGGCCTTCTGCAATTCAGACATATTTAACGGCATAGCAGTTTATCCTCTATCGCTTTTATTTTATCAAGCCTTCTCTGGTGGCGTCCGCCCTCAAAATCGGTCTGAAACCAGACCCTGACAATCTCAAATGCGGTCTTATTATCCAATGACCTTCCAGGAAGTATCAGCATGTTCGCGTCATTATGCAGCCTGCTCATCCTTGCAGAATCAACATCATGGCAGAGCGCAGCTCTTATGCCCGGGAATTTATTCGCCACGATCGACATCCCGATACCTGTCCCGCAAATAAGTATCCCTCTTTCCGCCTTGCCGCTTGAGACCATCTCAGCAGCTTTAGCTCCGAAATCAGGATAATCAACTGACTCCTCATCTTTAGTGCCGACATCCTCACAGCTTAATTCAAGTTTATCAAGCGCAGGCAGCAGCGCGTCTTTCAATGTAACTCCGGCATGGTCACAGCCAATTGCAACGATCATCATTCCCCCTTAAATAATATCTCTTGAAACACCGGCACGAACAACTCACTAATGGACAGGATTTAAAGTGTTTTTACAGACAAAATATATTATCAGCATCATATATCTAAGTCAAGAAATCGATCTGTCATTCCAGCTTGTCTGGAATCAGTTTTAAGGCAAGATTCTGGACAAGCCAGAATGACACTAATAAGCGAATATGATTACACCCTAAATCTGCTATAATCCACTTATGCCTACCATAGGACTGACAGGCGGATTCGGAACAGGCAAATCAACTGTGCTGAAGCACTTCAAAAAGCTCGGCGCGCATACCGTTGACAGCGATAAACTTGTAGCTGATATTCTCAAACGTCCGGTTATCATTAATAAGCTTGCTAAAATACTTGGCAAAGAGATAACTCAAAAAAGAAACGGCAAACTTATCCTGATAAAAAGCCGTATTGCCAAGATCATCTTTGCTGACCCTGAAAAAAGAAAGGCAGTTGAAAAGATCATTCACCCTGAAGTGCTGAAAGAGATCAAGGCCATCACTAAGAAAATTTACAGTAAAGACAGAACAGCAACCATCGTCATTGAAGTCCCTCTGCTATTTGAGACCGGCTTTGATAAGTATTTTGACAAGACAGTTGTCGTGTACTGCAACAGAGAAATTGCAATTGAGAGGCTCATGGAGAAAGACTTTTCAAAAGAAGAAATCCTCAAACGCATCCGCGCACAGATGCCGCTCTCCAGAAAAAAGAAGTTGGCTGATTATTCGATTAATAACAATAGCTAACCCCTCCCCTTTTCAGATTTACGTTTGAGCATACATCAATATTGATGTTGACATGGTTATAAACTTTACGCTATAATTTTATGAGAGCGCATCATATGAAAAAAACAAATTTCGATCGTTACATGGAAGAGCAGATGAAGGATTCGGCATTTGCCGCCCGCTTTAAAGACGCTGGCGAGGCATGGGATGTTGCTCTGCAGATTACTGCACTCCGCGAGCAGGCCGGGCTTTCACAGAAAGATTTAGCGAAGATACTCAAGACATCACAACAGCAGATCAGCCGACTGGAGTCTCCAAACTACGAAGGACACTCCCTCAGCGCCCTGCGCCGTGTTGCCGAAGCACTTCATGCCAAAGTCCGCGTCATATTCGAGCCGGAGAAAAAAGGGAGCGGGATGCGCGTAGCTGAAGTTGGCGTAACGTACCATTCCAAACGCTCCAAAGCTAAACGGACATAAAGGCTGATAGCTGCCTATTCAACTGATGGGTGAGAAAAGATATAGATGCTGATTGGCTTGAGTTTTTAAGGGCTAACGACTTGTCAGACTATTTTTTATTACTCGGTGAACATGTTACGTTACTTTCAGTTCTGTGACAATCAAAAGCTCGATTTTGTGTCTCACATAATCGCCCTTCAAGAGTCATCGTAATATCTTGACGGTCAATGTACTTAGTAAATTCTTTTAAATACCATTCACCGCAAGCTTCTCTATTAGGAATGGAAAACAATATAGGAACCTTTACCAACTCATTCTTGTTTTCTCTAATCCATGCATAATATTTATAGTTATCTTCATCATCTTGTACAACGAGATATTTTACGTTCTCGTGACGTCCTGTGCTATTGGTTAAAGAAAGTCCATCCCTGATTATATTTTGACCAATTCTCAATGGCCTGTATGAATCTAATCTTCCAATATATTTTCCATTCTCGGAATAAAACCTGATAACATCTGGTTCTGTACAGCATCCGTATTGAATAGTTCCTAAAATTAGGATGTCCTCAAAAGCATCAACAATAACAATATCTTCTCCTGTGACTATTGAAAGAGTTATGTTCGTTGGTTGGATACTAATATCATGAACACATTTACCATAGGTTCCCTCAGTTAGACAAGGTTTTTGACATTGACTAACGACAGTGATTCGCCTCTCTGGTTGTAATTGCGGATCACTAACAAGCAAATATGATCTTTTTGATTTTTCAATGCCGTCTTCAACAGAATATGACCAACCAGAACTATCTTTATGATTCTCGGCTATTGCTATTTGTGGAATAAAAGACCACAGAATAAATGTCAGTATTACATAAAATATTTTCTTCATCGTAGTGTATGTCAAGCTGTTATTATTTAAACATATTGATGATTCCCTTATCGTCTAACAACTAAAATACAGCCGTCCGTATTTTCTATACAAAAAAACTTAATTCCCCTACCCTAAATCCTCAAAATGCGTCAGCCTCTTGAACTCTCTGTACCGCGCTTCTATCTCAGGATAATCAAGTGTCTTGAGCCTGTCCAGGCTGAATGATTCTACATTGAATGATGCCATGACGCTGCCGAAGATTATCGCTTTGCGGATGTTTGCAGGCTCAAAGTTCATCGTGTTGGTGAGATAACCCATGAAGCCGCCTGCGAAGCTGTCGCCTGCGCCTGTGGGATCGAATACCGCCTCAAGAGGATATGCAGGCGCTGCGAATATCTCCTTGCCCGTGAACATCAGTGCGCCGTATTCACCGCGCTTTATTACAAGCGTTGTCGGCCCCATCTTCATGATTATACCTGCGGCCTTCACAAGGTTCGGCTCATTCGCAAGCTGCCTTGCTTCGCCGTCATTGATTAGAAGTATGTCAACGCTCTTAAGCGTTTTAATGAGTGAGTCCTTCTTCCCGCTGATCCAGAAGTTCATTGTGTCGCAGGCAACGAGCGCGGGCTCATTAACCTGGCTGAGGACATCTCTCTGAAGGTCAGGGTCTATGTTAGCAAGAAAGACGACCTTGCGGTTCCTGTAGCTTTCAGGCAGGTTCGGCTTGAATGATTCAAAGACATTAAGCTGTGTATCAAGCGTCTTTGCCTCATTTAATTCATAACCGTATTCGCCCTTCCACCTGAAGGTCTTGCCCTCTTTCCGTTCGATGCCATCAATGTTTATGCCATGACTCTTTAAGGATGTAAGGTGCTTTTCAGGAAAGTCAGTACCCACAACCGCAACAACAGCAACATCCGTGAAGTAGCTTGAGGCTGTTGAGAAGTATGTTGCTGAACCGCCTAATGCCTCATCAACTTCACCGAATGGTGTCTTAACAGCATCAAATGCGACAGAACCTACAACGAGTAATGACATATTATTATCCTCCGAAATTAATTAGCAATTTATATCCGGCTCAAGAATGACCTTTATAGACTCTTTTGCCTCTGCAACAAGCCTGAATCCATCCTGCGCTTTTTCAAGCGGCAGCCTGTGGGTGATCATATCGCTGAAAGATATCCTCTTGCCGCGCATAATATCTATCGACATCTGAAGGTCATCAGGCCCTGCGCCGTATGAGGTCATGAGCGTTATCTCATTTCTCCAGAGATCATTCATCGGGACAGGCACCATCACCTCAGGCTCCGGCACGGCAAAGAAGAGTACTGTTCCTCCGCGCTCTACACATTTGATCCCGTCAAGCGATGCCTGAAGCGCGCCTGCGCATACTATCACGAGATCGGCAAGATGTCCGTCATTGGCATCTTTGATACGGTCATGAATGTTATCTTTAGCATTAAAGACAGCATCAGCGCCAAACCTCTTTGCGGCATTGAGACGATACTCATTTATATCAGTTGCGAAAATTCTGCCTGCGCCGCTCGCCCGTGCAAGTTTTACATGCATCAGCCCGGATATGCCGCTTCCAATGACCAGAACACTCTTGCCCGGCTTCAGTCCTGCGAGCCTCTGCCCGCGCATAACGCAGGCAAGCGGTTCGATAAAGGTTCCTTCTTCATAGGTCATATCATCAGGCAGAACATATACACCGTTCTGAACATTGATCTTTGGAATGCGGATGTACTCGGAAAATCCGCCGGGGTCATAGTTGGTGTTGTGAAGAGTGTCGCACGCTGTATGAGCGCCGCTGAGGCAGTACTGGCATGTATTACATGGGACATGATGGGAGACAAAGACCCTCTGCCCGACATTGTAATCGTCAACACCGTCGCCGACCTCTGCGATATATCCGGTAATCTCATGGCCGAGAACGCGCGGCGCCTTCTTGACGCGGTACCATTCCATAACATCACTTCCGCAGATACCGCTGGCGACAACACGCACGAGTATCTCTCCCTGCCCGATCTTCGGGATCGGCCTTTCTTCTATTCTGACGTCTTTGTTGTTGTAATAAACTGCAACTTTCATATGACTATTACTTCTTATTCTTTATCTCATTGAAGATATCATTTGCTTCTTTAGGTGTCGCCTTCTTGTGGACAACCGCATGCAGCGCCTTCATCATCGCAACCGGGTATTGATGCTGCCAGACATTCCTGCCGAGGTTTATTCCGATGGCGCCTTTCTGAAGGCCGTCATAAACAAACTCCATCACCTCAAGCTCTGTCTCGCACTTCGGCCCGCCTGCCATAACAACAGGTACAGGGCAGCCGTTAACTACCTTATCAAAATCCTTGCACCAGTAAGTCTTTACAACCCTGGCGCCAAGCTCAGCAGCGATCCTGCAGCAGAGGCCGAGATAACGCGCATCCCTCTTCTCAAGCTCTTTCCCGACAGCGGTAACAGCCATTACAGGTATGCCAAAGTCTTCACACTCATTGACGAGCTGTGCCAGATTAAGAAGCGTCTCTTTCTCGTATGGAGTTCCGACAAAAATGGACATCCCTACGGCAGAGACGTTCAAGCGTATCATCTCTTCTATGGATGTAGTGAGCCCCTCATTTGCAAGGTCTTCGCCGACAACACTTGTGCCTCCTGAAACCCTGAGAATGATCGGCTTGGTCTTAACAGGATCAATAGCGTTTCGCAGCACGCCTCTTGTAACGAAGAGTGCATCTGCGTAAGGCAGGAGCGGTTTTATCGTCTCGCCCGGCTTCTCAAGTTTTGATGTAGGCCCCAGAAAATAACCGTGGTCTATAGGCAGGAAGAAGCAGCGGCCGTCAGGCTTGATTATCTGTGCGAGTCTGTTTTCCATTCCCCAATCCATAAAACATCCTCCTTAAGTGATTCAAATAAGTTACGTCATTCCGGACAAGCCGGAATGACAAATTGGTAAACTATTTTATTTACCGGAACTGTCTTTTTTAGTTAAATGCTCGTCCTTTACCTTAAGCGACTGCTCAAGCATCATCACATACTTGATATACATGGCGCCGAATTTGATAAGCGCCACATCATTATTCCTGATATCTTCAACAACAGTTTTATCTATATCAAAGATATCGAGGAACCTGCTTTCAAAGATATATCTTCTAAACCTGTCGAGGTCATAGCTCGCCATGTAGAACTGGAACTGCTTCTTTTCATCGAGCCCCGGTTCATTCGGGAGGTTCTTTCTCATCTGGATGGACTTCCACTCTCTGTTGACCTCATCATACTTATCAACCTCCTGGTCATTTCTCCAGGAAGCGACAGTCCATTCTTTATCCTCTTCAAAACCAAGGCAGTGAGCCTCATTAATTAAAAAATAAAACTCTTCATCAACAGGCCCGTTCTTGCCGTCAACCTTGAGCGTGCCCTGCCCTACAGGATAATAACGGCAGTTTGCCGGCCGGTCTGCATAAACACTGCATCCTTCCTCTGTGACAAAAGGGCACTTTCTCTCCTTGTCATTATTCATCATAAGCATGGCGTAAGGGTGCGAAGAATTATCATCGACCTTCATATATGTATACTTGTCCAGAAACTCTTCTGAAGACAGGCCGAGCCTCTTCTTCAGCCTCAGTACATCATATGGAGTAAGGAGTATATCTATATTGCTGCAGCATTTTGTAAAACACTTGATATCCTTATGGCATCTGAATTTGAATTTGGAACCAAGCGAAAGTTTGGTTTTGACAACAGCATCCATCTTTGACATATAAGCCTCCAGCCCGGAGTTCGGGATCATTCAGGTATTTTATGAAGAGTTTATTTTACTATAACCCCGGCGTATCCTACAACGTGCTTATAGTCACCGCTGACATCACCGGAGGTCATGTACTTGACAAGGCGCGCCTCTTTTGCGCCTAATCTGTTGGCAGCATGAAGCATGGCCGTTACAGGGGCATACCCGCACATTGAGATGTGTTCTTTTTTCACTGTCCTGTAAAGGCCTTCGGCATCAAGGCTCATGATCTTTTGAATCGCCATATTGTCCTTTGCGCGGGCAACAGAGTCTTCCTCGTAATGGCTCATGTCTGAGCTTGCAATGATCGTGACCGGATAATCCGTATCATGTATGGCATCGGCAAGGCTCTCTCCCAACATCCTGCATGACTCAGCCGAATCAGACATGATCGTGACAGGCACGATATTCACCTCTGATGAAAAATGGATGATAAAAGGAAGCTGTACCTCTATAGAGTGTTCCATCGTATGTGCGAGCGTATCTTCTTCAACAAGGCTCGAAGCTTTTAATATTTTCTTTGCAAGGCCCTCGTCTATCTTCAGGCTGCCTGTGGGCAGCTGCCATTCACCTGAAGCCATCATGGAGACAGCGCTTCCAAGGCCGGTGTGGTTAGGACTGAGGATAATGAAGGTACTTGGGAATTTTATCCTTGAATAGACCGCGCCTGCGACGGCGCCGGAATACATGAGCCCGGCATGCGGAGATACTATCCCGATCGCTTTGTCCTTAACCGCGTCATGAACCACATACCCGTTCACTTCTTCTGTGAGATCTGACGGAGATGAGGGGTAAAAACTGCCTGCAACAGCTGGTTTCCTTATCATAATTTGATGTAAACCTTCCGCTGTTTTATTTAAAAGTTTTCAATACCGATAAAGTCTTTGAATTTTGTGTACTTGTCAATAAATGTAAGCTTTTCTCTTCCTGTCGGGCCGTTTCTCTGTTTGGCTATATCAAGCTCTGCGATACCCTGATCAGCAGAGCCCTTACTGTAATATTCATCCCTATAAAGGAACAGGATTATATCCGCGTCCTGCTCGATCGCCCCGGACTCTCTGAGGTCTGCGATCACAGGGCGTTTGTTCTCTCTCATTTCACAGCTCCTGTTCAACTGGCTGATAACGATAACCGGCACTGAAAGGTCTTTTGCAAGCGCCTTGAGCGAACGTGAAATTTCTGATATTACCTGTTCCCTTGCGAAAGGCGTGCCTACGCCGCTCATAAGCTGAAGATAGTCGATAATTATAAGCGCCAGGCCGTGCTCTTTTTTCAGCCTCCTGCACTTGGCTCTGATATCAAGCACCGAGTTGAATGAATCATCGATGTATATTGGAGCCTCAGCAAGCCTGCCTGCGGCATTGACAAGCTTTCTGTAATCTTCTTTACTGTGGTAACCTGAGCGGACGCTGCTGGAACTGACCTCGCCTTCTGAACATATCATTCTTAAGGCAAGCTGCTCCTTGGTCATTTCGAGGCTGAATATCGCGACAGTGGCCTTAACCTCTATACCTACATGCGTCGCGATATTAAGGCAGAAGGCGGTTTTGCCCATACCGGGACGGGCGCCTACAACGATAAGATCGCCCGGATTAAAGCCGGTTGTAAGCTTGTCAAGATCAATAAATCCAGTGGGCAGGCCGGTGATAAGCTCCTTTTTATCGTAGAGCCTGTCTACAAGATCTATCGTATCCTTGAGCACATCCTTAATATGAGTATAGGATTTCCCCGTCTTCTTCTCATTGATGGCGAACATCTTTGTCTCTGCGATATCAATAAGCGCTCCGACATCCTGATCGCCGTCATAGCCCATTGAAATGATCTCAGTGGAGGTCTTAATGAGATTTCTGAAGATAGCCTTCTCTTTGACTATCTTTGCGTGGTATCTGACATTTGCCGCGGTAGGGACTATGCTGACTATGTAGCTTATGTATGAGGCTCCGCCGACTTCCTTGAGCTGGTTCTGTTTTGAGAGCTGCTCAGTAAGTGTTATAGAATCTATCGGTTCGTCTTTCTCGTAGAGATCCAGCATAGCGCTGTAGATCTTCTTATGAGCATCCTTGTAGAAGTCATCTGCTGTAATAAACTCTAAGGCTGAACCGATAGAATCCTTCTCTAACATTATCGCGCCTAACACGGACTGTTCCGCCTCGATATTCTGAGGAGGCACACGGTCGGAAGGAAATTTTATTATCTTATCGTCCTGAGCGCGTTCGAGCATTTATGTTTCTGTTCTTTTGACTTCCAGCTTAATGGTTGTGGCCACATCCTTATAAAGTTTTACAGGCAGTTCATAAGAACCGAGGCGTTTGATCGGCTCGCCGAGAACGATCTTTCTTTTATCTATTTCAACTCCCTGCTTTAAAACAGCTTCAGCAATATCCGCAGCTGTAACCGCGCCGAAGAGCTTGTCCTCCTCACCGGCCTGTGCCTCGATTGTAACTGATATGGAAGAAAGCTTTGAAGCAAGGTCCTTCCAGTTCTTGACAACCTTTGCGGCCTTTGACTCGATCTTCTTCTTCTCATGTTCAAACTGTTTGATATTCTTAGGATTCGCCTCTACCGCAAGGTTTTTGGGTATAAGATAGTTCCTTCCGTAACCCTTTGCTACCTCAAGGACGGCGCCAATCGTGCCAAGATTCTCTACATCTTCTCTTAAAATAACTTTCATGTCATATCTCCTGTTTATGTGATTTATCTGATCTTGCCAGAAAAGAGTATTTATTATACCCAAGAAGGTAAAAAAAATAAAAGAATTCAAACAAGGTAAAAAAACTGAGATCAGGCAGACGGGAAGATCTTCCCCGGATTCATAATGCCACGCGGATCAAAAACATCCTTTATTGCCCTCATTAAACCGATACTTGCGTCAGACAGCTCCATGCGGAGATATTTTGACTTTGTAATGCCAACCCCGTGTTCGCCTGATATTGTGCCGCCCAGTTTCAGTGTCTCCGCAAATATATCCTTAACAGCATAGTTCGCTCTCTGATACTCTTCCTTGTTATTTCTGTCTGTCATTATATTCACATGAATATTGCCGTCACCGGCATGGCCGAAGTTCACGATCTTTAAGTTATACTTTTCTTCAATGAGCTTAATTGACCGGATTATTTGCGGTATTTTAGTTCTCGGCACAACTATATCCTCATTTATCTTGTCAGGCTTAAGGTAATAAAGGGCGGGTGAAAGCGCTTTTCTTGATTCCCAAAGCCGCTCTCTTGCGTATATGCCGTCTGCAATGCTTACATCTGCTCCCATACTGGCGCAGATTGATGCGATCTTGTCAGCGTCTTTCCTGACGAGGTCTGAAGCACCGTCCACCTCTATCAGCAGAAGCGCCTCAGAGTTGCCCGGCAATCCGACAGGCCTGTAGCTTTCCACCGCCTGTATCGCTCCAGAATCCATAAACTCAAGCGTCCTTGGTATTGTTCCTGATGCGACTATCATCGGAACAGATTCAGAGGCTTTCTCAAGGCTGCTGAATGAACATAGCATTGTAATCACCTCTTCAGGCAGCGGGAGCACCTTTAAAAATATCTTTGTGACAGTACAAAGCGTTCCCTCAGACCCGACGATAAGCCATGACAGGTCATACCCGACAACGCCCTTGTGTGTCTTCACGCCTGTCGTGATTACAGCGCCGTCAGAAAGAACGACTTCAAGCCCAAGCACATAGTCTCTTGTCACTCCATATTTTACCGCTCTCGGCCCGCCGGCATTTTCAGCCACATTCCCGCCTATCGTGCAGAAGTTCATGCTTGTCGGGTCTGGAGGATAAAAAAGCCCTAAAGGCTCAAGCTTGTCCTGAAGGTGTTTATTGATAACTCCCGGCTCGAGAGTAACAACCATATTCCGTTCGTCAATATCTATTATCCTGTTCATACCTTCAAGAGAGATGACCATAGAGTCGTTCAGCGGGACAGAGCCGCCTGTCATCCCTGACCCGGCTCCTCTGGGCACAATAGAAATGTTGTTCTCAAAAGCGTACTGCGCCGCCTTTGAGACCTCCTCAGTATTTACAGGCCTGACTACTGCGGAGGGAATCCCTTCTTCTTTTGAAGCATCAAAACCGTAACAGAAGAGTTCCTCTGCCTCAGTGCTGACCCTGCCGGGAAGTATGTCTTTAAGGTCTTTCATGGTTATATCTCAGAAATAAATAAAACTGGAGGATTACAGGATGAAATCAGATAGCTTTCAAGTCATGGATCAGCTTCAATAAATACTGCCTTTCACTCCTGTCGCCCTGAAATGAAATATAGGCTTTTTCAGTTGTAAGATACAATTCCTCTATGTATCCGTCATTATAATCCCTGTTAAATCTGAGCCTTATACATTCCCTGCCTGAGATCTTACACGGACTCTTTTCTACTGTGCCGGGGCTCATGTCACATATATTACTTGCCGGTTCATAATCCATCTGCCTCAAATAGATAGTTGCCTTAAGGGGATCTTTTAAATATGTGGCCTCAACAACATTGTTCTCGCCGATCCTGCCGACCAGGCCCTCGGGTATGGTAACTCTCAAGTTATTTAAAACAATGGGGCCGGGATTTTTTATATGCCATAGATAAGTGTATATCTCAAAACCGAAATTATAAAGTGTAAAAACCACAAAGAATACGATCAACAGCCCCAAAAAAACATACTCGGTCTTTCTATATACCTTGCGCATTATTGATATAACCTTTTTGTAAAATAAAAACCGGAACTACAGGTGAATTTTGATAATATTATAAGTTAAAACCAGCGATAAATCGAGCGGCCGGCAAAAGGCAGGCTAAACTATATCAGCCATATGCATCGAAACCACCTTGGAAGAGCCCGGCTCCTCCATAGTGACCCCGTAGATATAATCAGCCGCCTCCATCGTGATCCTGTTATGCGTAATGGCTATGAACTGAATATTCCTGGACATCTCGGTCAGCAGGTCGATAAACTTGCCTGTATTTGACTCATCAAGAGGAGCATCGACCTCATCCAGGATACAGACAGGGGTGGGCTTTACCAGAAAGCCTGCAAAAAGCAGTGAAAGCGTTGTCAACGCCTGCTCCCCCCCTGAAAGCGCCATAAGGTTCTTGAGCTTCTTCCCAGGGGGCTGCGCCACTATTTCGATACCGGCCTCAAGTATATCATCCTCAGTAAGTATGAGCTCGGCTTTACCATGGCCGAAGAGGGTTGTAAACACCTCTTTGAACTTCTCATTTAAGGCATCGAATGCGTCCCTCAGCCTTTGCTTTGTGCTTTGATTGATCTTTGATATCGTCTCCTCAAGCGCCGTAATTGAACTCACGACATCATCCTGCTGTTTTGCCATGAATTCATATCTGGTCTTAAGCTCTTCATATTCATCAAGCGTGCCGAGGTTTACCTGTCCTATCTCCTCTATCTTCTCTTTAAGATGCGGGAGCCTCTCCTCTTCTTCCGGCGTGACCTCACTATCGATCAAAGCATTTTCTATATCGATCGCATACGACTTCCTGATATCCTCCCTGCGATAGTCGTATTTCATTGAGGATTCCATCTTCTTCACCTCAACATGGCTGAGTTCTTTTCTTATCACATCAAGCTCGGAAGTATAAGTCTTCTGCTGTCTTTCAAGAAGTTCAACTTCAGCCGTCTTTGCTCCAAGTATCTCCTCGATCCTTGAGACCTCGCCCCTGGTCTCTTCTATCTTTATCACCTTTAATTTGAGAGCTTCATTGCCGCTGTATATATCTTCTTCTTTACGGACTATCGACTCTTCCATGGAGTTCCGTTCATTGAGCATTTCAGACTTCTTCTTTTCAATATCCGCTATGGACCTCTCCAGCCTCTCCCTCTCTCTTGTGAAAGAGAGCATCTTTTCGTTTATAGATGTCTGGCCGAGTTTCACCTGCGTCAGTTCTGAACGGAGGGCCTCAAGCCTTGTCCTGTTTGAGGTGATCGAACCCTGCGCAGACGATATCTTCTCCTCGATCGTATTTTTATCATTTAAAAGAAGCTCACATACATGCTTCTTCTCATCAAGCGACTTTTTAAGCGTCTCCTGTTCGCTCCTGCCCTCATCTGTTTCAATAGAGAGAAACTCCAGCTTTCTCAGGTGCCTTGTGTTTTCTTCATCCATCCCGCTCAGCTTTATCTTCAATTCGTGGCAGTACTTCTCTTTATCGGATATCTCGCCGCCGAGCACGATGATATTATTTTCCATCTGGATTATTTCATCTCTTAATCTTTTAACAAGCCCCTCGGACTCCGCGATACGCGCTTTTTTATCGGATATATCCTTCTCAAGCTCCTTTATCTGGCGCTTGATCTTTAAGACGCCTTTTTCCGTGCCGGCAAATACAATGCCTGAAGGTTCAAGCACCTCGCCGTCAAGCGTCACATAATAGGCAGGCGTTGTTCCGTCCCTCCGGCAGGAGAAAGCAGTATCTATATTGTCGACAAACAAAACATCACTCAAAAGCGCGGACGCGACATTGCTGAATTCCTGCTTCACATTGATAAAATCAACAGCCCTTCCGATAACGCCTGCGGCAGCGGGAGCTGCTGCAGTATCAGAATAAGAGAGTTTCGCCTGACTGACAGATATAAAACCGCTTCTCTTGCTCTTCTGTTCTTTAATGTGATTTAAAGCCTTGGCAAGTTCGCCGTGATCCTCAACTACTGAGGCGTTAAGCTTCTCACCGAGTATCGCTTCCAGCGCAATCTCATACTCAGGTGATGTCTCAAATATATCAGAGACATGCGAAAGCACCTTCACGATCTCGTCTATCTTGCTCTTTCTTGAATCATACACCTCATTCAATGACTCGAGTTTTGAGGCCAGCGCGGCAAATTCCTCCCTGTCTTTATATAGCAGGTCCTCGCTTGATGAAAGTTCAGCTTTTCGCATGCCCAGATCATTGATAAGTTTTTGCTTATCGTCAGTCTTGGAATCAAGCACTGCAGCGGCTTCATTATATTTATTCCTTGTATCGTTAATGACATCTTCGAGTGAGACAAGATTGTTTTTGACAGAACTGATATCCTCGGAATTCTTCTCCGTCTTCATATTCAGATTCTCGATCATGACCGAGATCCGGCTTATCTCGTTTCTCGCGGCGCTTATCTCTTCTGCCTTTACAAAAAGCCCTCTCCTGTCCGACTCAAGGGCCCTCTCTGATTCTGAGATATCGCGCTGTACCGATTGGAAGACATTCCCTTTCTCTTCCAAAACTGAATTCAGGCTTAAAAGGCTCTCGCTTATGGCTGCGCTCTCTTTCTTGATATTTTCAAGATTGGCAAGAGCCTCTTCTTTTACAGCCATGGATTCATTATCTCTGACAGTCAGATGGCCTATCCTGTCTCTGAGATTCTCACAGTCCCTCTTTAGCAGCGCTATCTCGCCTTCGCTCTCTGTGACTTCCTTTTCAAGGAGATAATACCGCGACCTCGCCTCGCCAAGCATCTTCTCACTGTCGGTACATGAACGTTTCTTCTCTTCGATAAGTGCCTCAGAAGAATGAAGCCTTGCGGCAACCTCTGCGTCTTTTGCGTTAAGGTCATTTTCTGATGATGCAAGCGCGGCGAGTTCCGCCCTGAGAAGATCCATATCCCTCTTCCCTATCTTGAGATCGATCTGCTTCATTTCTTCAAATAGTTTTTTGTATCTCTCGGCTTTTTTTGCATGCCTGTCTATAGAGCTTATCTGCCTCTTTATCTCACTGATAATATCTGAAAGCCTCTGGAGGTTGGATTTGGATGCGTCAAGCTTTCTGATAGCTTCGGCCTTTCTGACCTTATACTTCATGACCCCGGCAACTTCCTCAATAAGGAACCTGCGGTCCTGCGGCTTGGAATTGAGTATGTGATTTATCCTGCCCTGCTCCAATATGGAATATGCCTTGAGCTCAAGCCCTGTATCCAGAAGTATGTCCTTGATATCCTTAAGCCTGCAGGGGACCTTATTAAGAAGGTAATCGCTCTCGCCGGATCTGTAGAGCCTGCGGGAGACACTTATCTCGCGGGAACCTGAACCGTTGTTGCCATCAGCATCAGAGGGCTGCTCGTCAATGCCCGAGAGCACAAGAGTTACTTCTGCCATCCCCTTGCTCTTTTTATTGGCAGAACCGAAGAAGATGACATCTTCCATGGTGCCGCCCCTGAGGCTCTTTGCGCTCTGCTCGCCAAGCACCCATTTGAAAGCATCCACCACATTGCTCTTGCCGCAGCCGTTGGGGCCTACGATAGAGGTAATGCCGGGATGCAGGTCAAGCACCGTTTTGTCGCAGAAAGATTTAAATCCTATTATTTCAATTCGTTCGACGTGCATTTTAAAAAAGATAAAAAACTGCTGCCTGACTATGGTTTAAAGAGGTGATAAATTAAGTAATACTATATATTAAACAGCTGCCTTCTATCAAGCAATTTATGAGACAAAGAAACAGTAGGAAAATTAATAAAAAAAGGGGACAGTAACCTGTCCCCCTTTTTTAACAAATGTATATCAAAAGATTAAGGATGCCATGATGGTGGTAAAGCAGGAAGAGCAAGATCTACTCTGGGATTAGCACAGGCAACGCCAGGATTAGATATAGCAAGTTCATCACAGTCCCAGTAAATTGAAGTAGCTGCATTACCGCCGCAATCAAAATCACAGTACTGTATACTCCCTCCATTACGTGGTTTTGGAGAGAAGTCATAGGTTGTCGTGGCAGCGCCGCCTTCGTCAAACTTCCAATAGCCGAGCAAGCCGGCATTTTCTTCACCGCAGTCTCCAAAACCAGCTACCAGTTCATTAGTTCTACAGGTTGATATTTGAGTCGCAGTACGTGCTACACCCCAAAACCGTACATCATCAATGATCATAAAATTTTTATCCGCGGCAGTTGGCCCATTGACCCCCCAGTTAGTGAACAGGAGTGTCATCGCCCTGCCTATCGACTCGTTCATTGGGTTTGCTAAATTATCAGTAAAATTAGGGAAAGATCCCAGTTTTTGATATTGAAGAGAATCAAGCTGCCTGCCTTCTGTTGATCCGCAATTTACCCATACCCCATTTACATAGATGTCAGAGTGAGTTGCGTCATCTTCAGCGCCGGCTTGTCCTGTACCGGTACATGTTGGATGAACGCCTAAATGATTCGCTTTAGTAAAGACACCCGCAACATGTACCCACGTGTTATTAGCTACAGCAGCAGCAGACTGAGCCCACAAAATAGGCAAGGTAGAACCGGCTCTATTCTTCCACTTGAATGCCAACGTCGGCTTTCCACTAAATAAATGCAAACTAAAGCCGTCATAATCACCGCCGCGGAAGAAAATTGCAGACTTTGTAGGAACTGTGTCAAGGCTGTATATCCAGGCTTCAACAGTGAACTCCATCCCGGCCATGCTGTCTACGCTCTGCCCAAGAGCAACATTGCTCACTTCAATAGGCGACGTACCAGTATTAGGCGGAACGGTACTGAAATTAATAGCCCAATCACCATTATCTACGGGTATAAAATTCCCTTCATCAGCGCCCACCTTGCTCTCCGGGCCCTGTCCGCAGTTTATGAGGACAAAACTTAAGCTCAAGATTATTAGTATGGATAATATGTTTTTAAAACCGTTACTCAGACCTGACAATTTCCTGTAATACCTCACGATTCCTCCTTGATTCTATCTATTTAATATAATTTAATATATTAAAGGAAAATTATACAATATGTAAGGAAAAGCTGATTATAAATCAAGCTTAAATACAAGCCGTATATATCGCGGTCGTTATTTATTTCTTCTCTGGTGCTTGGTTCTCTTGAGGAGCTTTCTGTGTTTATGTTTGCTCATCTTCTTTTTGCGCCATTTCATTACGTTTCCCAATATCTACCTCCTTTTAAAATATACAAAAATGTTCTATATATTACATACAGAAAAAATTACCTAAAATCAAAATGACTTATATTTTGCAGATTTATACAAATAATATCAACTGTGTAATAAAAAAAAGTCGTTACTGCCCTTCTTTCTTGGCCTCAGACTTCTCCTCGATTATCTTTTTTGCTATATGCTCGGGCACTTCATCATAATGAGACGGAGACATTGAATATACACCGCGGCCGCTTGTTATTGCGTTAAGCTGGTTCGCGTATGTAAGCATCTCAGACACAGGCACAAGCGCCACAACCTTCTGGTTGTCGCCTGCCTGTTCAACTCCCTGCACCTTGCCGCGCTTGGTATTCAGGTCGCCCATTATGCTCCCGAGATATTCATCAGGCACAGTGATCTCAACCTTTACTACAGGTTCAAGAAGTACCGGCCTTGCATCCTGAACAGCTTTTTTAATGGCAAAAGAGCCCGCGATCTTAAATGCCATTTCTGACGAGTCAACCGTGTGATAAGAGCCGTCATATACAGAGGCGCTCAGGTCTACCATGGGATATCCCGCATATATTCCCTGAGCCATCGCCTCAATGATACCCTTCTCAACAGCAGGTATGTACGACCTTGGAATAGCCCCGCCTACGACATTATTTATAAACTCAAAACCCGCGCCTCTCGGCAACGGCTCTATCCTGACCCAGCAGTCTCCGAACTGCCCTTTGCCGCCTGACTGCTTCTTGTATTTGCCCTGCGCGTCCGCCGATGTTCTTATTGTCTCGCGGTATGCTATCTTCGGCGCCTTCATAATGACCTCAGTGCCGAACTTTCTCTTCAGTTTTTCAAGTATGACCTCAAGATGAACCTGCCCCATGCCCGAAAGTATCATGTCTTTTGTCTCTGCATCTCTCGTGAATTTAAGCGTGGGGTCTTCCTCAAGCAGCCTGTGGATGCCTGTGCTCACTTTATCCTCATCTCCCCTGCTCTTGGGTTCGATCGCATAAGAGATCATCGGTTCAGTAAATTTTATAGGATCAAAAATAACAGGCTTTGACACATCGCAAAGAGTATCTCCTGTCAATGTGCTTTTAAGCTTGGCAACCGCTGCGATGCCTCCGGGGCCGATAACCTGCGCAGTGATATGATTCTTGCCCTGAAGATAAAATATGCTTCCCAACTTTTCTTTGATATCATGCGTTGAATTATAGACAGTTGTGTCAGCCTTGAGTGAACCGGAATAGACCCTGAAAAGCGTCAGCTTACCTGCGAACGGGTCGGCAATCGTCTTGAAGACACGGGCTGCTAACGGCCCGCCTTCATCAACTTTTATTATGATTTCCTCTCCGGTCTTTTGATCCTTCGCCTTTACAGGGCCGACCGCTGCTTTTTCAACAGGTGAAGGAAGGGTCTTTACTGCGGCATCCAGAAGCTGAGATATCCCGATATTCAATGTTGACGCGCCGCATAAGACCGGAACTAATTTACCGGCCAATACACCGTTCTTTAAACCCTTGTTTATCTCGTCGGCTGAGAGTTCTTCGCCTTCAAGGTATTTTTCAAGCAGAGAATCATCCGACTCTGCAACGCGTTCAATAAGCCTCGTCCTGAATTCCTCTGCCTGAGATTTTAATGCATCAGGTATCGCTTCCTCGGAAATGGAACCGTTCTTGAATTTCAGCGCCTTCATATTTACGACATCAATAATGCCTTCAAAACCCGGGCCGGAACCTATAGGAATATTAAGCGGAACGACTGAGACGCCGTATGCCTTTTCAACACTGCTGACCGCGTTTGCGAAATCAGCATTTTCCCTGTCCATCTTGCTTATGAATATCAGGCGGGGCAGCTTATAACTGTCAGCGCATTTCCATACCTGCTCATTCTCTGCCTTTACTCCGGTCAAGGCGCTGACAACGGCGATAACCCCGTCGGCTACGCTCAGGCATGCCTTGGAATCTTCGATGAAATTAATATAACCCGGTGTATCTATAATATTGAACCTGCACCCTTGCCAGTCGCAGAATGCCAATGCTGATGAAATGGAGATGGTCCTGCTTATCTCTTCAGGCTCATAATCTGTTGTAGTGGTGCCGTCCTCTATCTTTCCTATCCTGGGAATGGCCTTAGCGGTAAAGAGAAGCGCATCTGTCATTGTGGTCTTTCCAGCCCTGCCGCCGCCGATCACAGCGATATTTCTGATCTTGCCTGTATCAAAGCTCATATATTACCTCCTAATGAATTAAGAATAAATATTATAAGTTGATGACAATAAGTTAAGAGACGATCTCACTAATGACCGGTTTATATTCAGTCTTTGTCTCTGCTTTTCTGCTATATACTTTGGCAAATAAAAATGCGATCAAAAACGCGCTGAATCCAAATATGGCTGCGCACAGGTCTGAATCAAAAGATGTTAAGAATTTTTCACCGATGTTCTTGCCGATAACAGCGCCTGCTATAAGCGCTATCATGGGGAATCCGTAAACAAGCATGGTTCCTTTCAGGTAGGTCATGGACTGTATTGCGACCTTTACAGTCTGGCCGGCCTTGGCCTGAACAGGGTTTAACGCCTCTATCTCCATGCCTTCCTGAGTTGAAGCGCATGTCCCTGTCGCGGTACAGCCTTCACAGGAGCCCCTCTTCTGAACAAGAACGGTTGCCGTTATCCCTTCAGTTCTGATAACTACGCCGGTCTCTTCGATCATATGATCATCCTTTTAAAAGTTTATACTCGATACTGTCCGCAAGCGCCTGCCATGAAGCCTCGATGATATTTTCAGATACTCCGACCGTGCCCCACTTATGGTCTTTGTCACATGACTCGATCAGTACCCTTACCTTTGCAGAAGTTCCAACTCCCGCAGCCAGCACTCGAACTTTATAATCTATCAATTTAACTTCATTGAGCGCAGGATATTTATTTTTAAGCGCCTTTCTTAATGCATTATCCAGTGCATTGACAGGGCCGTTGCCGTTTGCAGCCGTGTAAATCTCCTCGCCCTTCACTGAGAGATGAACAGTGGCCTCGCTGAAGGCATCATCAGATACTTTAAATTCATCTATGACACGAATAGCGATAAGGTCAAAGAACTTTCTGTGGAGGCTGAGCTTCTTCTTCATAAGGAGCTCAAGTGAAGCCTCAGCGCCCTCAAACTGAAAACCCTGATTCTCAAGGTCTTTCACTTCCTTGACGATCTCAGCCACGAGAGGCGAATCAGGGTCGAGCCTGAGATTGAACTCTTTTGCCTTTCTTAAGACATTGCTCTTCCCGCTGAGGTCAGAGACAAGGATGCGCTGATAATTGCCAACAAGTTCAGGCTTTATATGCTCATAGGTGTCAGAATGCCTTTGTATCGCGCTGACATGGATACCGCCTTTATGGGCAAAAGCGCTGTCTCCGACATAAGGCTGTCTCTTGAAATGTCTCAGGTTCGATATCTCTGATACATACCTTGAGACCACCTTCAGTTTCTTTAAATTAGAGGCAGTTATACAGGAATAGTTAAGCTTTAGCTTAATATTGGGAATAATGGATACAAGATTGGCATTCCCACATCTTTCGCCAAGGCCGTTCATCGTACCCTGCACTTGTGATGCGCCAAGCTGTAAAGCGATGATGGAATTAGCCACAGCACATTCAGAATCGTTATGCGCATGAATGCCAACAGGGACCTTAAAGTTATTAAGAACAACCTTTACTATCTCGCCAAGATCATGCGGCAGCATTCCTCCGTTCGTATCGCAGAGGACTAAACAGTCTGCGCCGCCGTCAACAGCAGCTTTGAGCGATAGCAGCGCATACTCTGGGTTTGCCTTGTACCCGTCAAAGAAGTGCTCTGCGTCAAAAAAGACCTTTGAAACCCTCTTCTTCAGGTAAGAGACTGAATTGCTGATAAGGTCCAGGTTTGCCTGCTTGGATATCTTTAAAGCATGCGACACATGGAAGTCCCATGACTTCCCGAAGATCGTGATCACTGAGGCGCCTGATTTTAAAAGGGCAATGATATTCGGATCGTTCGATGCTTTCTTGGATGCGTGATGTGTAGAGCCGAATGCCGAAAGAACAGAGTTCTTCAGCCTGAGCTTCTTTGCCTTCTGAAAAAATTCCGCGTCTCTCGGGCTTGAGCCAGGCCATCCGCCTTCAATAAAATGAATGCCGAGGTCATCAAGCTTTTCTGTTATGCGGAGTTTATCCTCAACTGAAAAAGAGATATCCTCAGACTGCGCGCCGTCCCTCAGAGTTGTATCATACAGTTCGATCTTACGCATAAGTTATTCTAATCCAATCAATCAGAAAATTGAAGGTAATTATTATTCCGCAAGTTCAAAAGCATCATGAAGCGTCTGAACCGCTGTGCCTATCTTGTCGATATCGATGATACAGGATATCTTTATCTCGGATGTGCTTATCATCATTATGTTGATACCCTGCTTTGAAAGGACATCGAACATTTTTGCAGCCACGCCGATGTGCGACTGCATGCCTACTCCCACAATAGAGACCTTTGCGACATCGGCATTCATGGTCACACCCTTGGCTCCAAGCGCTTCAGAGACCTTCCCTGTCACATCAGACGCCTTTTTGCTGTCTGCCTTTGATACGGTAAAAGATATGTCGGTCGCCTGTGTCTCGGTGCTTACGTTCTGGACTATCATATCAATAACAATATTTGCGTCCGCAAGCGCTTTAAATACCTTTGCCGCTATGCCGGGCTTATCCGGCACGCCGAATATAGTCACCCGTGTCTGATTCTTGTCAGCTGTAACTCCTGATATTACTGTCTTCTCCATATCTTTATCCTCCATTGTAACAAGGGTTCCCGGAATATTATTAAAGCTTGAGCGCACAACAAGAGGGACATTGAACTTCTTTGCAAACTCCACTGAGCGGTTATGAAGAACCTTTGCGCCGAGGCTTGCCATCTCAAGCATCTCATCGTAAGATATCTTCTCCAGCTTTCTCGCGTCTTTGACCAATCTCGGGTCAGTAGTATAGACACCGTCAACATCAGTGTATATCTCACACAGGTCCGCCTTGAGCGCGGCTGCTATCGCAACGGCAGTTGTATCAGAACCGCCCCTGCCTAAAGTGGTGACATCAGAAAATTCATTTATGCCCTGAAAACCCGCGACCACGGGAATGACCCCTTCACTAATGGCAGCTTCCAGCCTTCCCGCATCGATACTCTCTATCATCGCCTTTGTGTGGGAGCTGTCAGTCAGTATGCCGACCTGCCTGCCTGTAAAGCTCATTGAAGTAAATCCCAGCTCCTGTATCGCCATGGCTGTGAGCGCGCTTGTTATCCTCTCACCTGAGGAGAGGAGCAGGTCCATCTCTCTCTCAACAGGATAATCAGAGATCTCATGGGCGAACCTCTCAAGCTTGTCTGTCTCGCCTGCCATCGCAGATACAACAACAACGACCTGGTTCCCTTCCTTTGCAGTTGCAACCACCCTCTCTGCAACAGCCTTTATCCTCTCAGTGTTCGCAACGGATGTTCCCCCGTACTTCTGAACTATTAATGCCAATCCCCACCTCCGATAAAATGATCCATAAGCGTGTATCCTTTATCAATATTTAAAATATTTTTCAATCCGCAGATCTTTTCAGAGAACGCCTTTACCCTCGCGCCTGAAGAAACATCATTGTCACTTCTGTATATTACGAACGGCACAGGCTCATCAGAATGTGTTCTTATACTGATAGGGGTCGGGTGGTCAGGCAGCAGAAGGATGCTGTAGTCTTTAAACCTCTTCATGCCTTTAATGATATTCCCGACAACCCGCGAATCGAAATCCTCTATAGCCTGTATCTTCGCATTCATGTCGCCGTTATGCCCAGCCTCATCAGGCGCCTCAACATGCAGGTAGACAAAGTCAACGCTCTTCAATACCTTTAACGCAGCCCTCGCCTTGCCCTCATAATTCGTATCAAGATAACCTGTCGCGCCCCTGACATTCAGAATATCAAAGCCCGCAAGCTTGCCTAAACCCTTTGTAAGATCCACCGCTGATATCATCGCGCCCTTCAGACCGAATTTAGATTTGAATGCCGGAAGCGGGATCTGCTTGCCCTGTCCCCAGAACCAGATGCTGTTTGCAGGAGACAGCCCCTTCTTTATCCTGGCAAGATTGACAGGATGCGACATAAGGATATCTGTCGAATCTCCAATGAGATCTTTAATTACTTTACTGCCGTCGCCTTTCGGAAGATGTCCTGAGACATTCTTCCCTGTAATATCATGAGGAGGCGTGCAATTTATTTTGTCTTTGCCGTTCTTCCATATCATGAGATGCCTATAGCTCATGCCGGGATAGAATTTAATATCCTTGCTCCCGAGCTTTTTGTTTATATCCTGTATAAGAAGCGTTGCCTCTTTTGTTGAGATATGGCCTGCGCTATAATCCTTCATCACAGATGATGAGCTGTTAATAGAATCAGACAAGGTGACAAGGTTGCACCTGAACGCCACATCCTTAGGCCCGAGATTTATCCCTCTGTATGCAGCCTCAACAGGCGCCCTGCCGCTGTAATATTTCTTCGGGTCATATCCAAGTATGGATAAGTTAGCCACATCCGAGCCAGGCTCAAAACCCTTGGGCACTGTCCTGACCTTACCGGCCAAACCTTCAGAGGCAAGCTTGTCCATATTCGGAGTGCGCGCGTATTGAAGGCAGGTCTTGTTGCCAAGCTTCTTCAAAGGCCTTCCAGCCATGCCATCGCCTAATAGAATTATATATTTCATCTTATATCCTTAAGTTTGAGTTTATATAATAATATATATACAGGAAATAATAAATTAGAAGGTCAGAGAATTATTCCCCTCTTTGACAAAGAGGGGTGAGGGGAGATTTTATAATTATTATATCTGACATGCTTCGTCAAGAGTAGTCCCTTTAAAGTACGTCTTTAAATATCCCATAGATGCTTTTTATTTAGCTGTTACGAAAAGACTTTTCTGCCTCTTTCAGGACACTGACCGCTTCATAGGATGACCTGCATGAGGTCAGCTTGATTATGATCGCATCAAGGGGATGGCCGACCTTAGACGACTTTTTATCCATGAACATTGATATCATCTTTGCATAAGAGTCTTTCCCGTCAGTCTTACCAGCGTTAAATTCCCATATCGTCTTGTAAGGGATGATGCCTGCCAGTAGTTTTATGACCTTAATGCTTGGCTCAGGCACATTTGCTATGGATATGAGAATGCGCTCCCTGCTCCTGAACTTTATCTGGCAGAAACATACCTTGTCGGTGTTCTTGTATGCGATGACTTTTGTCATGAAGTATTTCAACAAAGGTGGGGAGGTTTTTTGAATGGGAGTGAATGGAGTCAAGGACTAACTATTAATAGTTAGTCTTAGCATGTTCAGCTTTTTTATGGACTGTACAAAACATCTCTTTCCTTTATGACATAATCGCTTCCGTTCCAGTAAACTTGTTCCATCCAATCTGTGCCAGCTTGAAAAAGAATATCAATATATTGATTAACTCCTGCTATATAAAACACTTTTGCTTTAAATGGAAAATATTTGATTAAATGAAATTCATTCCCATCTTTTTCTAAAATCACGAGATAACTAATACCTTTTCCAGTATCAACACATGCCAAAATCGCATCTTCTTTACCATTTCCATTAACATCTCCATTAAAATAAGAAAACATCCCTTTATTTCGATATTCCTCTAAATTGCTTTGATAAATAAGCTCACCATTTCTTTTACCTATGCCATAGTCTTTAAATATTATGAGATCTTCCTCTGATGCTATTTTGATATTTTTCAATTCAGGAGTCGTTACTTCTTTAAGTACCAGATTCCAATAGGTAATATCTTTTCCGGAATCGGCACAAGCATTACTGCCATAATAAAATATTAGTAACAATAAAATTACTACCTTAAGTTTCATAATATCAATCAAACCTCTATCAGAATTTTGAAAAAGTAATTTTAATACTATAGCTATCAATATGTATTGAGTCAATAAATTTATCACCTCTTCCTAAACCCAACTGTAGCGATAATCAGTCCTATCTATTCATCCCCCCTCTTAGGCTAAGAGGGGGACAGGGGGAGTTACTTAAATCAATTCATTAATAACCCCTACTAACCTCCCCTAAACTAAGAGAAGGAACTTCAGGAGTTATATCATCTCCGCAATCTTGCTCATAACACTCTGTATATCAACCAAGACCTCATGGTTCCAGAACCGCATCACTATAATTTTATGAGCCTTAATGTATTCAGTCCGGGCCGCGTCATATTCTTTGTTATCAATTTGATTATGCTGTCCGCCGTCCAGTTCTATAGCTAACTTCGCAGATGGTGAGTAGAAATCTAAAATGTAAGGCCCAATGCTATATTGACGTACAAATCTTAATCCTGAAAAGCGCTTGTTTCGTACCTGCTCCCAGAATGCCTTCTCAGCATCGGTCTGTCCGTGCCTTAAATCTCTTCGCCTCTGCTTCAGTATCGGATCATTCCGTAGAAAGCTCATAACGCCCCCTTGCCCCCTCTTAACTTAAGAGGGGGGATTCATCATCTCTTCCTTAAACCAACCGCAGCGATGATCAAAACGATCAACGGAGTCAGTGAAACAAGCCCAAGAAGTATTCTCCAAAGAATATCGGAAGTGTTTAACGCAAAAAAGGCAGTCCCTGCGCTCATGCCTAAGGCGAAGATAATCCAGAGGAGAATCTTTATCAGGCAAAATAATCTCCATCCCCACCCTTCTGCATAACTAAGCTCATCAGCCACAAGAAGCATACCCATGAGTACACCGAGTGCGCCAATGGCTGTCCCGATGAGCAGACCGACATGCGGGCCGTCTGTCACCGGCACATGCTTGACAAAGGTTTGGAAGAATTCAGGGATGACAATGGCAGTGGAAATTCCGGCACAGAATATGGAAACCTGTCGCTCGATAAGCATGATGAACTATCATAAACACGGGCTGTATCTTTTTCAAGAACTTTTTGCTTTATCTTTATCTCTGAGAAGTTTATAATTCATTAAGTGATTCCAATTTCTTGAAAAGGAGGTGGAGAAGCATGGGAGACAAGGGTGGAAAGAAGGACAAAGAAAAAGCAGCAAAACAGACAAAAAGCAAAAACGAAGTTAAGAAGAAAAAATAGCTGATATATAAAATTGCCGCGAAGAATATTTAAATGTATTTCTTTTGCGGCAATTTTATTTTTGAATGCAGAGGAATAACATGGGCAGCACGGCATATATACTTTGGGTTATTTTGTTCAGCTCGGTCGGCATAAGCTACATGGTATACGGAAGAAGGCAGCGAAAGGAAATAGCTTTCCTGTCCGGCCTTGCTCTATGTATCTTCCCGTATTTTGTCACTAATATCTTTCTTTTGATCCTTATCGGAATTGCCTGTATGGCGCTCCCATTTTTCATAAAGTTTTAGAAAGAGAAGTTCACTTCAATCGAAAATCAACGCGGCTGTTCTTTACATTCTCCTTCTTTTCCGGCAGAAGATCCTTTGGCTCAATAAGAAATATCCTCTCGGCCTCGACCTTCTCTGACTTAAGCAGATGATCTTGTATAGCAAGCGCGCGCTGACCTGCTAACAGGCGCAGGTCGCTCTCATTCACCTCTATATGTGTAAGCATGAGCTTCTCCATCTCAGGGACAGGCAGATCCTTTGCCATGCCAATGACATTCCTTGGTTTCGGAAACTTTTCATCTTTATATGCCTTCGTAAGGTACTTCTCATATTCATCAGACAGGATCGTCATATCATCAACCTGCACGGCCGTTTCACCTTTCTTGATCATATCCTTCAGCTTCTGGCTCTTGAGCTTTTTGTTGAATATATACTGCCTCAGCCCTTCCATATCATTCTCAGTATCAACATGTCCTTCTATCTCCATCTTGATCGCCGGGCGTTCATATAGAGCCTTTATGACTGTATCAATCTTTTGAAGCGCCTGCTCGCTGAGCGCGTGACTGCCGTACTCGAATTCGACATAACTCAGCTCATCCCCGCCTCCGAAGATAGCGCCGAGCAATGCAAAGGGCGAAGTCGCAGCCTTGACGATAAGATTGAGAAGTATCTTAATAACTATCCTGAAGACGCTGAATTCCGGATCATCAATAGAGCCTGAAACAGGGATGTCGAGATCAATCTCTCCTTTGCGGTTCTTAAGCAAAGCAATAGCAAGACGCACCGGAAGTTTTGTGGCATCCGGGCTTTCAACGCTGTCGCCGAATGTGAACTGGTCTATGAAGACTTTGTTCTGTGAGTCAAGCTTCTTCTTCACGATCAGGTACTTCAGGTCAAGAGAAAGCTTGCCCTTCTGTATCGTATATCCGAGATATTTGCCTGAGTAAGGAGTGACAGGGCTGAGGTCCATATCCTTGAATGAGACATTCAGGTCGACAAAAAGGTCATCACTGAGCGGATTTATCTTGCCTGTGATCTCAAGAGGCGAGTAGTTCTCAAACTTGCCTTTAAGGTCGACCTCTCCTGCAGAATCTTCCTTTGAAGAAAAGCCTGAGATTCGGCCTCCGATCTCTGTCAGGTTAGCAGTATAGTTGGGCTTTACATAATGATCTGTAAAATTAATCGTACCGCCCTGAAGCGTAACCTTGCCGAACTTTACCGGAACCTTCTTTGCAGCAGGTGCAGCATCTTTAGTCCGTAGTTTCCCATCTTTCGGAACTTCGGATTTCGAAACCGCTTCAGAAGTAGACGGCACAATTATCTTCTGAAGATTGAGCGTAGCGTCTTCATTGAATATAATGCGTGAATAAAAATCCGTGAGGGATATATCATTTACATTGATCGAAGGCGGTTCAAGCTTAACATCTATACCGCCAAAATAGAGCGACTTCCATTTCAGCAGATCCTCTGTATTTATTGAATCTACTGAAGCAAAGTCAGTAATCATCGCCTTGCCTTTGTAAGATGCTGAAAGTCCCTTCACAGGCGAATACCCAACCAGAGCAGTTCCTGAGGCTGAAAGATTTCCGCTTGTGAGAAGTATAGCGATCTTATCAGCATAATATGGATGAAGTGAGGGGATATCCGCATTTTTAAGTTCAAATTTAACCTCAGCCGTGATCGGAGTTAAAGTGAAGACGCCAGATGCATTTAAACTCCCTTTCTTTGCAAGTTTTAGAGATAGTGCATCTATTGATGTCTTATTGCCGGGTTCGGTGCTGAATCCGCTCACTTTCATATCTATCTTTCCAATCTCAGTCTTATAGGAAGGCTTAGGCACAAGGTCTGTGAATGATACCGAGCAGTTGCTGATAGTAAACTCGTCAGTATCTAAGACAAATGAACTCTTAACCGGTGCCGTATCTTTTCGGCTGTTATCTTCAGGTATCAGTCCGAGGATGTTGATCTTATTGTCACTGCCGCGCATCAAGGTCAATGAAGGCGAATCAGCAGCTATCCATGCAATATGGACCTTCCGTGAGAAGACGTCTGACCTGGCTATCTTTATATCAGCGCGAGGCATGCTGAAGATATGGTTTCCTGTCAGGTCATTTATCCTGATATTCTCAAGCGAGACTGTCCCTTCTAAACTGAGTGAAGGCTCACTTTCCGAATACTGAATATATGACAGGCTGCTTTTTGCGTCAATTGATCCTGACGCCAGCTTAAAGTTCAACTCAAGCGGAACATAGTTGAGGTAGTAAGGGATATTCAAATCCTTCACATCGATATCAAAAACAGTTTCAAGCGAATCCTTGTACGGTTTTGTTTTGCCGTTAAATACAAAAGGCGTGCCGTTCAAAGTCCCTGACAGAGACGGCTGGACATATGTGTCAACAAAATAAGGCAGGTTTGAAAAGAAGGGGATCATCAGAGAAAGGTTCTTAACCGAGTGTTCTGTCATTTTTGGGTTGTCTATGAAATCTACCGCACCGCTCACTACCTGAATATTATTGAGGGAGAAACGCAGCGGTTGTTTATCAGCTGTTTTGTCTTCCGTTTTTGGCGGAGTAAGAAGATCAGAGAAATTATAGACTGTGCCTTCATTATGAACGATATGCGCATAAGGATTGGTCAGCCTTATTTCATCAACAATAAGGCCGCGCTTAAAGATAGAAACACCCTGGACATTAACAAAGAGATCGTCAAAAGAGATAAAGGCAGAGGAACCATCACTCTCTTTTATTTTGAATCCCTTTATCTCGGCAGTAAGCGCAAAAGGATTGATCTTTATATTTTCAATCGTAACTTCACGGTGGAGCTGCTCAGAGAGTTTTTTAACAGCGAACCATTTCAAGAGAGGCGGCGCGATGAAGAATCCGGCAATTGTGAATATTATCAGGGATAAGACGATCCCGATTGCGATACGTTTTAATGTGAATGCCTTGAGGATGCTCTTCTTTTGCATTATTAAGTATCCACTTCAGTTTCTTTTTAGATTATATGCCATTAAAAGGCAAAAGAATAGAGCGGTCAGATGCTCTATTCTTTGAAATTCTTATATGACTGATGTAGAGGAATGCAGACTACACGTTGAAGAGAAAATGCATTACATCGCCGTTGCAGACAACATACTCCTTGCCTTCAGTGCGGAGCTTGCCAGCTGTCCTTGCGCCTGCTTCGCCCTCATGCTCAATGAAGTTCTCATAAGCTATGACCTCGGCGCGGATAAAGCCGCGTTCAAAATCATTATGAATTACAGCAGCAGCCTTAGGAGCCTTCCATCCGCGTTCGATCGTCCAGGCGCGAACCTCTTTGACACCGGCTGTGAAATAACTTATCAGCCCGAGCGCGTGGTAACCGTGGTGGATGATCTGGGATAGCCCGCCTTCAGATACGCCGAGAGCTTCGAGAAATTCATCGCGCTCCTCATCGCTCATCCCAGACATCTCTTCCTCGATCTTTGCGCAGATCTTCACGGAATGCGCATTCTGCTCAGCGGCAAACTTGTGAACTGCCTTAACATGATCGTTATCTTCTGCAAGTCCATCTTCATCAACATTTGCAGCGTATATAACCGGCTTCAATGAGATAAGGCGAACATCCTTGATCATCTCCACGAAGGCATCTGATTCGCGCTCGCTGAAGCTGATTGCAGGCTTGCCTGTGTTAAGGTGGTCGAGAGTCCTCTTTGCCACATCAAGCAGCGGCTGAACTTTCTTATCACCTTTTGCCTGTTTATCAAGGCGTGATATCTTGTTCTCAAGAGCCTGTATATCGGCAAGCACAAGCTCTGTGTTGATGACCTCAATATCGCGCAGGGGATCAACTGTGCCGTCAACATGTATTATCGATTCGCTCTCAAAACATCTCACAACATGCACGATCGCCGAGGTCTCTCTAATGTGCGAAAGAAACTGGTTGCCGAGCCCCTCGCCTTTTGAAGCCCCCCTTACAAGGCCGGCAATGTCAGTAAACTCCACGATAGCGTTCTGTACTCTTTCAGGATTTACAATGTCAGATAAATGATCCAGCCGTTTGTCAGGAACCGCGACAATCGCCTTGTTAGGTTCAATAGTGCAGAACGGATAATTTGCAGCTGCTGCATTTTGCGCCTTTGTGAGCGCGTTAAAAAGCGTCGATTTCCCTACATTCGGGAGTCCGACGATACCTATACTTAAAGCCATGATGATCTCCTGTTAGTAATTTCTTTGATGATTGAACAATAAAAAAAGGGAGCATGATCCGGTTCCAGCCGAACCATGCTCCCCTATGAATTATATATTACTTGGTCACAATAGTTGAAATGACGGCAACTACACGGCGATTCTTCTGCCGGCCTTCATCCGTATTGTTGTCTGCGATCGGCAGGGACTCGCCGAATCCTTTAGCTGTTAAACGATCGGCAGCTATGCCCTTGGAAACAAGGTAGTTCATTACATTTTCCGCCCTCTTCTGTGAAAGCTTCATATTGTACTCATCCGTGCCTTTACTGTCTGTATGCCCTTCGATCACGGCATTTACATCCGGATAAGTGCTTAGAAAGTTTGAGACCTTTGTTATCTGCTCCTGATAAACACTCTTTACAACAGCGCTGTTGAATTCAAACTCTACATTTAATTCTATGGAAACCTTTTCTTTAATGGGAAGCGGGCAGCCGTTTGCGTCTACCTTTATGTCCGGAAGTGTGCCGGGGCATTTATCAAGATAGTCATATACTCCATCCCCATCACTGTCCAACGGGCAGCCGTTTGCGTCTACCTGAACGCCTGAAGGTGTGTTAGGGCACTTATCATTAACATCCAATACTCCATCGCCGTCGCTATCTAATGGGCAGCCGTTTTCATTTACAGCAGCTCCTTTAAGTGTGCCGGGGCATTTATCAAGGTAATCAACAACTCCATCGCCGTCACTGTCCAGCGGGCAGCCGTTCATGTCTACAGCAGCACCGGCAGGTGTGTTAGGACATTTATCAAGATAGTCGGCTACTCCGTCAGCGTCACTGTCCAGCGGGCAGCCGTTCATGTCAACGGCAGCGCCTTTAGGTGTACCGGGGCATTTATCAAGATAGTCATATACTCCGTCAGCGTCACTGTCCAATGGGCAGCCCATGATATCCACAGAAGTACCGGCAGGTGTGTTAGGACACTTATCATCCGCATCATATACTCCATCGCCGTCGCTGTCAGAAGGAGCCGGAGGCGGGGGCGGCGTAGCCTTATGGCCGCCAATAAGGTATGACAAACCGACAGTATACATGTAGTTAATATTAGATGTTTCCCAGTTAACAATTTGCCTGGCATCTCCCCTGGCAAGCAAAGAATCTGTCAAGAAGAACTTAAGCCCTAATGCGACATGGGACTGAACATCAGTGTTGTCAATTGTTTTATCAACATCAATATTCATGTATCCGCTACCTACAGCGATATACCACTTTGTATCATCTGCCAGGTTTATATTGTATAAAAGGTCCAGGTTGAAAAGGTTAGCGTCTACATTTGTTTTGCCAACTGCAGTATCAGGCCATGATACAACTGTATCAACGTGATCAATTGATGCTTCTATTCCAAAACTCTCTGTAAATCCATACCCGATCCCAAGGCCATAGACAGGGTCATTGTTTATCTGTTCTTTCTTGTCGAAAATATACCCGCCAAAATGCGGGGATAAAGATAACTTTCCTTTTTCCGTTCCTGCCATTACATTGGAAGAAAGTAATGCTAAAAATACTGCAATTCCAATAGCAGCTAAGATCTTGATGCGTTTCATAAGACTGTCTCCTTTTTCTATATTAGAGTTTCACTACCGGTCATAATTAGCTGAAAAACATGTGTAAAGTATAATATATAAAAAACAAACATTACAATCACAAAAAAACTACATCAGACTATATGCAGCATCCTCTTAAAGCGTCCTCGATCGCGGAGATATCAGCCTTGACCTTTATAGGAGGCTCAGAGAGTTTAATAGCATTGTCAGGGTCTTTGAGCCCGTTGCCTGTCAGAGTACAGACGACGGTGCCGCCTTTTGAGAAATAGCCTTTTTTTGAAAGTTTAATCACTCCTGCAAAAGATGCTGCTGACGCAGGCTCGCAGAAAATGCCTTCCCTTGACGCGATGAACTGATATGCCTGAAGGATCTCATCATCGGTAACAGAATCTATGACGCCTCCGGATTCATCCCTCGCATTCTCAGCGCCTTTCCAGCTTGCGGGATTGCCTATCCTGATGGCAGTAGCTATTGTTTCAGGTTTTTCAACGGGATGTCCGAGTACGATAGGCGCGGATCCGGCAGCCTGAAAGCCTAACATCTTCGGCAGTGAAGAGCTTATCCCCGCCTCTTTATACTCTTTATATCCTTTCCAGTAAGCGGTAATATTGCCTGCATTGCCAACAGGCAGGGCGTGAAAGACCGGAGCAAAGCCCAGCTGGTCGCAAACCTCAAACGCCTCTGTCTTCTGCCCCTCTATTCTGAAAGGGTTAATTGAATTCACAAGAGAAATAGGATGCCGTTTAACGATCTCCTTTACAATGCTAAGCGCCTCATCAAAGTTGCCGTCAACCTGGATGACCATTGAACCGTGTATCATCGCCTGTGCAAGTTTGCCCATGGCTATCTTGCCCTCTGGGATAAGCACAATACATGAGATATCAGCCTTTGCAGAGTATGCCGCCGCAGAGGCGGATGTGTTGCCGGTTGAAGCGCAGATAACAGCCTTTGTCCCTTCCTCAACCGCTTTGGTTATCGCAAGTGTCATGCCGCGGTCTTTAAAAGAACCGCTCGGATTAGAACCTTCAAATTTAAAATAAAGGTCTATGTCCGCATTAACGATCTCATTTATACGGGATGCCTTGATGAGAGGCGTATTGCCTTCATTAAGTGTAATGACAGGAGTGGTGTCAGTTACCGGCAGAAATTTTCTGTAGCCCTCTATCAATCCGGGCCAGGGTCTCATGCTCATTCTACGATATCACCTTCGACAAGCTCCACATCAATGCCTTGCTCCCTGAGATAATCAATTCCATTACTGAGGTCGTTCTCTTCCCCATTAAGTTCAAGAACCATCTCACCAACGGTGTCAGTGACCCTTGCCCTTCTTATGCTGGGCAATATATTAAAATCCTTAGCCATCATAAATATTACCGGCTCCTGAATCAGGTGCTGCGGAAATGTCAGCCTAACCCTTCTCTTCATTATTCAACCTCCGATAAAATCGATTACACAGATAAAAGCCCTGAGTAATAATTTATTAGAACCCTCCTGCTATCGCAGGGACTATAGAGACCTCGTCTCCGTCTTTGACTAATGTCTCTTCATTGCTCATGAACCTGATATCTTCTTCGTTGACATAGATATTCACAAACCTTCTGACCTTATCGCCCTCGCATATCCTTTCCGCGATGCCGCTGTACTTCTGATCAAGGCCTTTGATCAGCGACATTACAGTTCCTGCTTCGCCCTCTACTGCTTCCTGGCCCTGTGTCAGCCTCTGAAGCGGTACAGGTATCATTACTTTAACAGACATTTAATTACCTCCCATTATGCAATTACTTTTTTGAACCAGAGTTTATCTTCTCAAGAACCTCTTCAAAAGCATTAAGCTTCGGCTTTATATAATGAGGCTCCGCTGTCTTTCCTATCAATGCTTCCTGTGTCTTCAGGCCGTTGCCTGTAATACAGAGGACCGTTACGTCATCCTTCTTTATATGTCCGCTCTTGATGAGCTTCATGGCAGATGCAAGCGTAACGCCTCCCGCAGTCTCTGCAAAAACACCTTCAGTCTCAGCCATTAACTTGATAGCCTCGACTATCTCATCATCAGAGACATCCGCGCCGTAGCCGCCGCTGTCTTTAATGACCTGTGTCGCATAGAAGCCGTCAGCAGGATTGCCTATGGCAAGTGATTTTGCTATCGTATCAGGCTTAACAGGTTTTATGACATCTATGCCTGCCTTGATGGCGGTCACGATAGGCGAGCATCCTGTCGCCTGCGCGCTGAAGACCTTTGTCTGCATCTCATCGATCAGCCCTATCTTCTTCATCTCTTTAAAGCTCTTCCATATCTTTGTCATCAGAGAACCGCTGGCGCACGGCACAACAACCGCATCAGGGGCCTTCCAGCCTAACTGCTCGATTATTTCGTAACCCTGAGACTTGGAGCCTTCTGCGTAGAACGGCCTTATGTTGATATTGACAAACGCCCAGCGGTACTTGTTCGCAACCTCGCTGCATAGCCTGTTTACCTCGTCATAATTCCCGTCAACTGCAATGACATTAGGCCCGTACACAAGTGAAGCGATGATCTTGCTCTTTTCAAGGCTTGCGGGTATAAAAACGAACCTCTTGAATCCTGCCATTGCTCCGTGTGCGGATACGGAATGCGCAAGGTTGCCTGTAGAGGCGCATGCGACTGTATCAAACCCGAACTCCTTTGCCTTGGCAAGAGCCACGGCGACCACCCTGTCCTTGAATGAGAGCGTAGGATGAGCAACTGTATCGTCTTTAATGTAGAGCGATTTAATGCCGAGATGCGCCGCAAGGTTATCAGCCTTTATAAGAGGCGTATATCCTGTATGCAATGCCGTGGTCGGTTCCCCGGCAATAGGCAAAAGTTCCCTGTAGCGCCAGAGATTTTGAGGCCTTGACTCTATCAGCTCTCTGGTCAGCGTCTTTTTTATCCCGTCATAGTCATAGACAACTTCAAGAGGGCCGAAGCAGAATTCGCACACATATATAGGGTCTACATGGTATTCTCTTCCGCACTCTCTGCATTTAAGACCTTTAACAAAACTCATGATTTCACCTTATCGATCTATATTGAACAGTATTCTTCTTCACTGTCTTTTAATTCAGTAATCGTCGGATTCCCGCCGCAGACCTTGCAGTCGGGATTTTTAGGCACCTTCACCTTTCTGAAGTTTACACCAAGCGCATCATATATCAAAAGCTGGTTCGCAAGCGGCTTGCCCTTGCCGAGAATAAGCTTAAGCACCTCAGTCGCCTGCAGCGCGCCTATCACTCCGGGAAGAACCCCAAGCACACCTGCCTCCTGGCATGAGGGAACAAGGCCCGGCGGAGGCGCCTCTTCAAACAGGCAGCGGTAGCAGTGCCCTTCTCCCGGAATCACTGTAGTCACCTGGCCTTCAAATCGCAGTATGGCGCCGCTGACAAGAGGTTTCCCGGTCATTACACATGCATCGTTTATAAGATACCTTGTGGGGAAGTTATCCGTGCCGTCAACAATAATATCATAGTCAGCTATAAGGCCGAGGATGTTGCCGCTGTTCAGCCTCTCCTTTATGGTGACGACATTAACGTCTGGGTTAAGCCCCTCAAAGGTTCTCTTGCAAGAGTCGGCCTTGTTCACCCCAAGCGTATTGACGCTGTGCGCTATCTGTCTCTGAAGATTGCTGAGTTCAACAAGGTCGTTATCTACCATGCCTATCGTGCCCACTCCGGCAGCTGCAAGATAGTAGCCCACCGGGCATCCAAGCCCGCCTGCTCCTGCTATCAGCACCTTTGCCGCGGAAATCTTCTTCTGCCCCTTTCCGCCGACCTCAGGCAGGATAATGTGCCTGCTGTACCTGTTTAATTGTTCCTCTGTAAAATCCATTAATCCTCAACCTCTTTCTTTATAAACACCACCCACTCTTTATCATTGACCTTTTCTACGCTGAGAACATTATGCCCGTAATTGATCATGGCCTTGGGAATACTTCCTGAAGCCTCAGGATAATCAAGTATTATGCGAAGCACCTGCCCGACCTCAATATCCTCCATGGCAAGTTTTGATTTCACAAGGGTATAAGGACAGACAACGCCTCTTATATCGAGATGTTTATCAGCCTTAATTTCTGACACCTATTCCTCTTCGCCCTCAACTCTTATATATACCGTCTTTTCTGTAACACTTGAGAGTTTATTGATCTCCCTCAGCGCCTTTGTCATATCCTTTTCCCTTGCCTTATGGGTCATCATCACAACCGGCACAGCCTTCTTCTCCCTACCCTTCTGTATCATTGATCTGATGCTTATATTATGTTTTCCCAGGATGCCGGATATCTTTGAGATGACTCCCGGTTTATCCAAAGCTGACAATCTCAGATAGTATGAAGTATTGACATCCTCCATATTCATAAATGTAATATCGGAATTCTCAGGCATACCCAATCCCTGTATTCTCTGATGAGAACAGTTCTTTATGCCCCTTGCTATATCAATTATATCGCTGACAACCGCATTGCCGGTCGGCATCTCTCCGGCTCCTCTGCCGTAGTACAATCCCGGGCCTGCTGCCTCGCTTTCAATGTATACAGCGTTAAGGACACCGTTCACATTTGAAATGAGATAGTCCTTGGGCAGCATCGTTGGATGCACTCTTACTTCGACTTCGCTGCCTGACTGTTTGGCTATGGCAAGAAGTTTTATCTTGTAGCCGAACTCAGTTGCGAACTGAATATCGATCGGAGCAATGCCTGTTATGCCCTCTGTATATATTTTCCTGAAAGAGAATGGAAGCCCGAAACAGAGTGAAGCAAGTATCGCTATCTTGTGGGCTGAATCTATCCCTTCTATATCAAAGGTCGGGTCTGCTTCCGCATATCCAAGCGCCTTCGCCTCATTGAGAGCGGTTGTGAAATCCATTCCCTCATAGGTCATCTTTGAAAGTATATAGTTGGCTGTGCCGTTGATTATCCCGTATATAGACCTGATCCTGTCGCCTGCCATTGACTCGCGCACAATCTTGATTATAGGGATGGCGCCTGCAACAGCTGCCTCAAAACCGAGGGCTACTTTATGCTTCTTTGCGGCATTGAACAGAAGCCGGCCTTCAGTCGCAAGAAGAGCCTTATTTGCTGTGACAACATGCCTGGAATTCGTTAAGGCATTAAGAACAAATTCCTTTGCAGGATGGATTCCTCCAATAAGCTCGACAACTATATCTATCTCAGGGTCGTTAATAACAGCGGACACATCATTGACGAGCACACCCTTGGGAAGTTTTAATCCCCTGTCCTTCTTAATATCAAGATCTGCAATTCTCTTAAGCCTGACCGGAAAACCTATTCTTCTCTCGATCTCCTTAGCCTGCTTCAACAGGATACGCGCCGTTCCTGTCCCTACAGTGCCGAAGCCTATTATGCCTACATTTATTTCTGGTTTACCCGTCATAATCCAAATATCCTTTTATATAGACTATATCTAATTAAATATTGAAGTAGTATTATGCGATAACCCTTTAAATTTATTCAAGAGTTGACACAAAGAAAAAGAGAGATTGTTCAATATTGGAGAGCGGCAGGAAATCCGCGCTTTAACCTGAACCCAATGCCTTCTTAATGCCTCTTGTCGCCTGTCTTATTCTGTGCTCATTCTCAACAAGCGCGAATCTGACAAAACCTTCGCCTGCCTGGCCGAAACCTATTCCCGGAGAGACGGCAACACCCGCCTCTTTTAAGAGAAACTTTGTAAACTCAAGAGAACCCATGCTCTTGAATTCATCGGGTATCTCAGCCCATGCAAACATGGTAGCCTTTGGTGGTTCTATATGCCATCCAGCAGCATTCAGTCCCTGAATAAGCACATCCCTTCTGTGTTCATAAGTCTTTGCTATTTCACCTACACAGTTCTGATCGCCCCTTAACGCGATAATGCTTGCTATCTGTATCGGCTGGAACATTCCATAATCCAGATAGCTCTTTATGGTAGTCAGCGCGCCTACAACTTCAGGATTCCCAACACAGAACCCGACTCTCCAGCCGGCCATGGAATAGCTTTTTGTAAGCGAGAAAAATTCCACTCCAACATCCTTTGCGCCCTTTGCCTGCATAAAGCTCGGCGCTTTATAACCGTCAAACACAAGGTCGGCATAAGCAAAATCATGGATAACGATAATATTATTCTCTTTCGCAAAATCAACGATCTTCTCAAAGAACGGCAGTTCAGTGCATGCGGTTGTCGGATTATGCGGAAAGTTTATGAGCAGCACCTTTGGCCTCGGCCAAGCGGATTTAAAAGCATCTTCCATGCTCTTGAAGAAGTCAATATCTTTTTGAACAGGTATGCTTCTTACATCTCCACCTGCAAGGATAAAACTATATGGATGGATCGGATAAGCAGGCGCAGGCGTAAGAACAAGGTCTCCGGGTTCGATTATCGCATATGCAAGATGGGAGAGCCCCTCTTTTGAGCCGATAGTGACAACAACCTCAGTCTCATGATCAAGGTCAACATCAAAACGCCTCTTATACCATTCAGCCATCGCCAGCCTTAACTGAGTTATGCCTTTAGAAGCTGAATACCTGTGGTTCTTCGGATTCAGAGATGCCTCACAAAGCTTGTCAACAATATGCTTGGGTGTCGGAAGGTCAGGGTTGCCCATTCCAAGGTCGATAATATCCTCTCCCCTTCTTCTTGCCTCCATCTTGATCTTGTTTACAATGGCAAAGACATAAGGCGGAAGGCGTTTTACTCTATTGAACTCGTACATGTAATCAAACCCGTTTAAAATTAAAAGTTATAAGTTAAATGTTGAAAAACAGATCCTGTTATATTTTGATCTCATTGTACATCTCATCAGCATTCATGGAGCTTCGTGTCAGAGGCGATGAAGCAACCGCCTTAAAGCCCATCTCAAGCCCGATCTTTTTATACTGCTCAAAAATCTCAGGCCTCACATATTCTACAACAGCCGGATTATCTCTGCCAGGCCTTAAGTACTGACCGATGGTCAGGAAGTCGCAGTTAACGCTTCTAAGGTCCTCCATGACAGATATTACTTCCGGCCTTTTCTCGCCGAGCCCAAGCATTATTCCTGATTTTGTCCTGATCTCAGGAAAAAAAGTCTTGGATGATTTTAACACATTCAGAGAAATTGAGTAATCAGCCATCTGTCGTATTTCAGCGTATAGCCTGGGAACGGTCTCAAGGTTATGGTTATATACATCAGGCCCTGCGTCAAGCACAGTCTTTAGAGAAGCAATATCACCCCTGAAATCAGGTGTGAGCACCTCGACCTTTATCCCATTTATCTTTCTCCTTAACGAATGGATGGTTGCGGCAAACTGGCCCGCTCCTCCATCAGGAAGGTCATCTCTTGTAACAGAGGTCACTACGACAAATCTCAGCCCGAGCGCATGCGCGGCATCAGCCACCTTCTCCGGTTCGTCAATGTCTACAGGAAAAGGTGGCGCGGATTCAACTGCGCAGAAAGAGCAGTTCCTTGTGCACCTGTCGCCAAGGATCATGAAAGTAGCCACATTACGGGAGAAGCACTTGCCCTGGTTAGGACACCTTGCCTCTTCGCATACTGTTGAGACGCCATGATCTCTCAGCAACTTCTTTGTTTTGTGTGTTCCTGACATTGGAACCTTTATCCAATCAGGATGACGCATTACCATAAAAATCAATATGTACGAATACTTTTGTTTGACAATAAATTGTTCACAATATTCTTGAATTTATCTTTAATTAAGACAGACTCTGAATTTATTGAAAATGGTATTTCACCAAGCATATTCACCTTGCCGATACTTTTTATCATAAACGGGTTGGAACTGACAGACATATCTTTCTCCGCTTTCTTTGAGTGGTTAAGTATCACACCTGTGACAGTTATTCCTTCAGCCCTCGCGGCCTTTAATGTGAGAAGCGTATGGTTTATAGTCCCAAGCCCCGGCCTCGCGACTATTATGAGAGGAATCTCCATTTCTTTAATAAGGTTAATGAACAGATATTTTTTGTAAAGCGGCGCCATCAAACCGCCGGAGCCTTCGACAATCGTGAAATCATATTTCTTTCTAAGCTTATTATAAAAAGCTATTATTTTCTTCTTGCTGATAACGGCATTATCTTCTTCAGCCGCAACTGAAGGCGCAAGAGCATGCCTGAACCTGTACGGATTCACAATATCAAGCGGTTCGCTGAGCCCGGATGCTTCTAAAAGTTCAAGAGCATCAACAGGCACTAAAACACCGCCTCTCATGGCGCAGCCTGTTTCAACAGGCTTGACAGGACAAGCACTGTATCCCATTAAAGTTAATGCCCTTATTATGCCGGCCGCTACAAAGGTCTTGCCTACCCCTGTGTCAGTTCCGGTTATAAAAAAACCTCTTCCGGTCAACTCTTGATTTCAACTCCTAAGCAGTGTGATTTGAGACACAATATAATACAATATTGACAACTCCCATAAATATATGTAGATTAGCTTCAATTATTAATTCACGCAATTCATTATGGCTAAAGATAACAAAGTAAAAAAACCAACAGTCAAAGCAACTTTTAAAGATGACAGCATCTGCATCAAATGCCCGTCTCT
The DNA here is from genome assembly GCA_016207885.1 of Nitrospirota bacterium. Classification (NCBI taxonomy): domain Bacteria; kingdom Pseudomonadati; phylum Nitrospirota; species Nitrospirota bacterium. The sequence goes on from JACQZE010000006.1 coordinate 74,833, forward strand.
CTGCTGCTTCGATCTCACATATACCATCACAAAACCCAGAACAAGGGCTGATATTGATGAGCTTAAGTGGGACCTTCAGTATGACATCGTTAATGTATACATCAAAAACAAAAGGTGGTATGAGACATTCAAAGGAAAGTGCATGTATCTTGACAATAACAATCTGTGCAGGATATATGACAAGCGCCCTAAAAAGTGCAGGGACCACCTGCCCCCGGCCTGTGAAAAATTCGGAGAATATTATGATGTACTGATATCATCTCCTGAAGAGCTGGAAAAATACCTCAAAAAATAAATTCAAGATTTATTAGATATAACCGACTGCCTTTGACGCCCTGCGACATTATTTGCACTAAACTGCCTATCTTTTAAGCATTAATGTATGGATTGTGTGTCATTTCGCACACAAATCTAATTTCAGATACACATAAGTACTTAGATAGCTACTCTTATTTTACCTATAACACCATATGAAATATACCTATTTTCATATTCTTGATTTTAGGCACATAATTTGCTTATAACTATTTACTTTTAAATATTGTTGAATAATTAATGGAAAAAAGAGAATCCAAAAGAGTCAGCTTGAGTGTTGATGCCGAGATAACAACCAGAGGCAATTCATATTCCGTCTCTGTCGAAAACATATCTCAAAAAGGCATGTGCCTGGTTGCCCCGACTTCTGAAACGGTTGAAGACTTTATCCCCGGCACAACATTGGGAATAAGTTTTTCTGCGCCAACCGGTGAAAAGATATCACAGCACTGCGAGATAAAGTGGCTGAGGATAGATGCCGAACCTCTTATCGGCCTGATATACAATATCGGGATGCAGGCGATAGCGCCTCCGCCGATATACAATGAAGTTTACATGAAGCTTTTATAAATCATAACCCTGCTTTGTTCCGTATTGCTCCAAGTGTCTTGACCAAATGCACAATATTACCTTCTTCATGCCCTGCTGTAACAGAGAACCTGATCCTGCACCTTCCTTCAGGAACCGTAGGCGGCCTTACCGGAAGTGCTAATATTTTATTTTTATAAAGCTCCTCTGATATCTCAAGTGTATCTTTTATCTCTCCTGTAAGGATCGGAATTATCGGGGTTTCAGAGCCGAGTGTTTTAAACCCTATTCCTTCAAGCCCTTTCCTTAGCCTGTCTGAATTGTTTAACAGCCTCGCCCTTAGATTCCGTGAGTCAGAATGGACAATATGAATAGCTGTTATAGCTGCTTCGGCAAGTGCAGGAGGAAGTGACGTTGAGAAGATAAAACTCCTTGCTGTGTTGATAAGGTAATCTATCAGTTCCTGAGGGCCTGCTACAAAGGCACCGAAACATCCGAACGCCTTGCTGAGCGTGCCCATCTGAATTATCTCATCATTATCAATACCAAAATGCTCGAGCCCGCCCTTCCCGTTCTTTCCAAGAACTCCGGTAGCGTGGGCATCATCGACCATCAGCATTGCGTCATACTTTTTGCTCAGATTTGAGATATCCTTTAAAGGAGCGATATCTCCATCCATGCTGAATACTGAATCAGTGACGATCAATCGTTTAGCGATCTTATTCTCCGCAGCAGATTCACTTAATAGGCTTTCAAGATGGCTAATGTCCTTGTGCCTGTATATCTTCACCTCAGCCTTCGAGAGCCTTATCCCGTCTATTATGCTTGCATGATTAAGCTCGTCACTGAATATCACATAATCTGAATTCGTTATCGCAGGAATGATCCCTGTATTTGCCGCATAACCCGTGTTAAAGAGAAGCGCAGCCTCTGTTCCCTTAAACCGGGCGATACGTTCTTCAAGCCTTTTGTGCGGGAGATAAGTGCCGGAAAGGAGGCGCGACGAACCTGAGCCGAAACCATATACCCTGACAGCATCAACAAGAGCGTTGACCACTTCAGGATGACTGGATAAATTCAGGTAATCATTAGATGCGAAGTTGATGAACGGCTCTCCGTCTATTATGACCTTTGAGCCGTGAGATGAATCCAGACAGATGAGTTTCCTGAATAGTCCCCTCTCTTCAAGATCCTTCAGCGCGCTCTCAAATCCCTTCATGCTCATCGTGAGCCCATATGTATTTATGGAGCTGAAGCTGGAATCTTACTGAAAGTTTATCCTTTAATATCCAGGATACCAGCGCCTTTGGTTCAAGCATTCCGTATGCCGGGGAAAAGAGTATGTTCTGAAATTTATCAAGCAGGTTATGCTCAGCAATGAAATCCCTTGCCCAGATATAATCGGCTTCATCAAGAATGACAAACTTCAGTTCATCGGTCTTTTTCAGGAGCAGGAAATTCTTGTAGTTTATCCTCTTGCTCATGCCGCTTCCGGGAGTTTTGACATCCATGATTATTCTAAGCCTGTCGTCGAGGCATCCGATACATATGGAACCGTTTGTTTCAATAAGAACGGTATAGCCTTTATCCAAAAGCGTCTTTATAAGCGGCGGAGTATCAGCCTGAAGCAGCGGTTCCCCTCCGGTAAACTCAACAAGCTTCGCCCCGTACTCCTCTATCTTGGAGATTATCTCGTTATCAGAAAGCTCTTTCCCGTCATAACGCGCGTAATTTGTGTCACAGTAGGCGCACTTGAGGTTGCAGCCTGAAAGCCTGACAAATGTGCAGGGAAGCCCGGCATATGTGGATTCTCCCTGGATACTTTTGAATATTTCATTAATTTTTATCATAGGATTTATATATAATAGCACAATAGCCCTGAACTTCAATCAGCGATTTACCGGCATCTGATACAATTGACAGACCCATTTAAATAACTTATTATTCTTCCAATGGCCAGAAGATTTTATCTTACATTCCTTGCACTTGCGGCAATATTTCTTTTCCCTGCCATAACATCCGCTGATGTGATGGTGATCAAGGCAGAAGGTGTTGTAAACCCGGTTATGTCGGAGTTTATAACAAAAAGCATTGATGATGCAGGCGAGTCATCCAGCCCTCTTGTAATACAGCTTGATACGCCAGGCGGGCTTGATACCTCAATGAGATCAATAGTCCAGAAGATCAAAGCCAGTGAGGTTCCGATAGTTGTGTATGTTTCTCCGGGCGGCGCGCGCGCCGCCTCGGCAGGTGTATTCATAACCCTTTCCGCTCATATCGCGGCAATGGCAACAAGCACCAATATAGGCGCTGCCCATCCTGTAAGTGTCGGCGAAAAGATGGATGAGACAACATCAAAGAAGGCAGAGAACGATGCAGCGGCTTACATAAAATCGATAGCTGAAAGCAGAGGGAGAAACGCGGAATGGGCGGAAAAAGCGGTAAGAGAGAGCGTCTCTATAACAGAGAACGACGCGCTCCAATCCAACGTCATTGATCTTATCGCGCCTGATCTTCAAACCCTGCTGAATAATATTAACGGCAGAAAGGTAACTACATCAAAAGGTGAAACCGTCATTAAAACTGCCGGCCAACTGATCACATATAAAGAGAGAAGTTCGAGGATGAGGATACTGGACTTTATAAGCGACCCAAGCGTGGCTTACATACTTATGATGCTGGGATTCTACGGCATATTCTTTGAGATGACAAACCCCGGCGCCCTGTTCCCGGGTGTATTCGGATCGATCTCTCTGATACTCGCATTCTACTCTTTCCAGACACTGCCTGTTAATTACGCAGGGGTATTACTTATCCTCCTCGCTGTCATCCTCTTTATTCTTGAGATAAAGATCATCTCTTATGGCATACTTACTATCGGAGGCGTTATCTCAATGTTAATAGGCTCAATAATGCTTTTTGATTCAACACAGCCCTTCTTCAGGCTTTCATTAAAGGTCATTCTGCCTGCTGTGATTATTACCGTTCTCTTTTTCACACTGACAGCCTCTCTCGCTTTCAAGGCTCACAGAAGAAAGCCGGCAACAGGCAAGGAAGAATTGATAGAGAGCGAAGGAGAGGCAAGGACTGACATACATGAAACAGGAACGGTATTTATCCATGGTGAATTATGGAACGCATGGAGCGATGAACCGATAAAGAAAGGTGAAAGAGTTATCGTAGATGCGGTAGAGAATCTGAAATTAAAGGTACACTTAAAAACAAATAATTCATAGTTCAAAAAGGAGGATAAAATGTTTCAGCTTCCAATGGGATTAATAGCGGGCCTGGTTTTAATAGTCTATTTTTTATCAAGTGCGATACGCATACTTCGGGAATACGAGAGAGGTGTCGTATTCAGGCTCGGCAGGATCATCCCTGTAAAAGGGCCCGGCCTGATCATCCTATGGCCTTTACTTGATAAGCTTGTCAGGGTAGACCTTCGTACAGTTACATTTGACGTGCCTGCGCAGGATATCATAACTAAAGACAACATATCCGTTAAGGTCAATGCCGTTGTCTACTTCAGGGTCATTGACCCGACAAAGGCTATCACAGCTGTTGAAGATTTCCATTATGCGACATCACAGATATCACAGACAACCTTGAGAAGCGTGCTTGGGCAGAGCTCACTTGACGACCTGCTCGCAAAAAGAGACGAACTGAATGCCGAGCTGCAGAAGATAATTGACGAACAGACCGAGCCATGGGGCATTAAGGTCTCTATCGTGGAAGTGAAGAATGTTGACCTGCCTATGGAGATGCAGAGGGCCATTGCAAAGCAGGCCGAAGCTGAGAGAGAACGCAGGGCGAAGGTCATCCACGCAGAAGGTGAATTCCAAGCATCTCAAAAACTCGCTGATGCCGCGCATATAATCTCATCTCAACCGACAGCGTTGCAGTTAAGATTTCTCCAGACACTGACCGAGATAGCGACTGAGAAGAACTCAACTATAGTGCTGCCTATTCCTTTAGATCTGATAGAGCCTTTTTTAAAGAGAATAAAAAAAGAGGTTGAGTAAGAGAAAATCCTACTATTGAAATGTCCTATGTTTGTCATTCCGGCTTGTCCGGAATCTTTCTTCGGAAGGACTCCCGACAAGCGGGAGTGACAGTTAACGGGGATTTTATTTTGCCTTTCATTCCATAATACATAAACAATGAAACATCTCGTCATCAGAACATACAAACAGGCAAGACGCGTCGTCATGGTCGTGGTCGGTTTTACCGTAGTCCTTCTTGGAATCATAATGCTTGTGACACCTGGGCCCGGCCTCGTCGCCATAGTAGCGGGCCTTGCAATGCTGGGCACTGAGTTTCTATGGGCAAGAAGATTACTCAAAAGATTCGGCGACGGAGCAAATAATATCAAGAACTCGGTCTTTAATAATAAGAAGAAGGTTTAAGAATAATCTTCCCTATTAATTTGGTGTCATATGACTAAGAGAAAAGTGACAATTGTTGAACAGAAAATGCTCGAAATTATCGGAGACCCAGATGCAGGTCTTCATGTAACAAAGAAATTCAAGGCGAAATTGGAAGAGAGACTTAAAAAGCCTTCAAAGAGGATTTCCCACGAAGAGGTATTAAAAAGATTTGCATAAGGTTGAATGGGAAATGCAAGAATCAAAACACGACCCAGCACTCAGAACAATGATGATATTAGGATGATAAATATTTTAAGACCGACAAAAAATCATAGTGGTTTATCACTTGTGATTACCTTATTGCTCCTACTTAATATTTTTCATCCTACAAATTCTTCCTTTGCTAATGATACGGTAGCTGAAATCACGCCAAACGGCCTTCAGTTTAAAACAGAAGAAAATATTTCTATTGAACGGGAAGACCTTTACATTAGCCTTAATAAAATTGAGGTCTCTTATATATTTAAAAATCATTCAGACAAAGATATTACTGTCGAGGTAGCGTTCCCTATCCCCCCATACTGGGGACTTGAAGTTGCAAATATTCCCTATAGTCATTATCCGCTTAATTTTAGTGATTTTATTGCCGAAGCAGATGGCAAAAAGATTGATTACAAAAAAGAAGTTCGTGCATTTTCAAATGGTAACAACAAGGTAGATGTTACTGATTTCCCTCTCCTCCTTGAGATTGGCGTTCTCTTTCAGCAGCTTCCTGAACTCTTCATCATGAGGACTCAGATGCCCCTTGCCAGGAAAACTGCCTGCAGGGTCTTCTGTATATTTCCGTTTCCATGTGCGTAACAGATTATGCGATTATGAGTTTATGTTTCGACAATGAACTTACTAAAGCAAGCCCAACTCGTTTTGAGTCACATATAAAAAACTTCGTGCCAGAGAAAGATTTAAAGATTTATTTTATTTCTGGAGATTTTATCCCTTAAACAAATTTAAATACCGCATTAGGAATAACTCCGGCAAAGTCGATGAAGTTGATGGCGAAGTGGGCTAACATAATTGCCGGTAGCGACCGCGTTGTCAGATATGCCGTCATGAAGACCGCGCCGATGATTGACGTGATAACTACGGCGTGCAGGCCGAGGCTCCAGTGGATGAGGCCGAAAGCAGCTGATGAGATTGCGACTATAGCAAACGAATTCTCTGTGTACCTGCTGATGAAGGTGTGCATAAAACCGCGGAAGATGAGTTCTTCAAATATCCCAACCATTAACAGCCCAAGCGTAAGGTCTATCCAATCCCAGGCAGGGCTCGTGATCGCAGGCATACCGCCGAGCGGCAAGTAACCGGGGATGCTCTCTATTAACTGATATCCGTTTTGATCGATCACGGTACCGGCGAGTGCCACGATCAGAAATACCATTATGAATGACGGCACTGATTGAGTTGTCAACCCGAACTCCGAGGCCTGCATTTTCTTATTGGAGATCAACCAAAACGTGACAAGGAAGGGATAAAGCTTTACTCCGGCATAGTCGATAAACAACCAGAGGCGCCAGTCTTTAATATAGATACTCGCGAAATCGTTCAGATAAAACGGACTGGCCAATAAGACTAAAGTTAGGATGTAAAGCGAGGTTTTTCTGTTTGTTCCATCTTCTATCATGGAAAACACCAACTCCTCAGGCGCTTATATCCATCTCGCCTATCAACAGACTCGGGGAACCTATTCTGCCGTAGAACTCAAGGTCGCTGCCGACCTGCTCGACCATTTTGAACATGTCGAGAATATTACCTGATATGACCGCCTCTTTAAATGGATAGGCCATCTGCCCTGCTTCTATCATAAGCCCTGATATGCCGATGGAGAAATCTCCTGAAACAGGGTTTGCCATATGCACGCCCATGACGCTGGTGATCAGAATGCCTTTTGACAGAGATTTAACAATGGCCTCTTTATCATTGCCGTCCTTCTCAGGATTGATATACAAGTTGGTAATGCCGACTCCGGGAAGCCCTTTTGATGAAGACCTGACGGCATTGCCTGTAGATGCAACATTATCCTTTTTAGCTGTATAGGTGTTATGAATGAATCCATTAAGCACACCTTCGGATATCAGAACTTTCTTCTGTGCAGGCACGCCTTCATCATCTGCGGGTGAAGAACCTATGCCCCACGGCAGCAGGCCATCGTCAATAATATTTACCAGAGAGGATGCGACTGTCTTTCCTAACTTGCCTGCAAAGAAAGACCTCTGCTTCTGAACGGCATCAGCAGAAAAAGATGCGCTGAGCACTTCCAGAAATTCCACGGCGATATAAGGAGACAGAACTATCGGGAGCTTCATGGCGGTTATTCTTCTTGAGCCTAAAAGTTCGATCGCTCTTTTTGCGGCGTTAACTGCAACCGGCGTTATCTGTAAGTCAGCCGCCCTTCTCTTAACTGTAAAATCAGAGCCGACCTGACTGTCTCCGTTTTCATTCTCAGCGAATGCAACTATCTGTGCTGAGATATAGCTGCTTTGATATGAGATGCTTACTCCATTGGAATTGACAATTACAGTGCTGGAAACACCGGAACTTACCCCGGCCTTTCTTACTCTCTTCACATTCTTGTCATACGACAGAGAAGACTTTTCTAAAGATATTGCCTGACTGATAAGCTCAGCTTCACTTATCTTGGCGATGGCACTGTCAAATACAGGCACATCTGACGGCGCAAGCATTTGGGGGATGACATTATAGATATCCTCTGCCGGCCACATAGAACCTTCTATCGCCTCATCAATGACCTTATCAGCAACAGAGATATCTGTCGTAAAAGAAAACCCGAGCCTTCCGTTCCTGAAGACCCTGACAGCGATAACGGCATCCAGAGATGCCTCAAGCGCATCGACCTCGCCGTCCTTTACCTCAACTGTGATGCCTTTGCCTGAGCTGACAAACGCCTCTGCGGAATCAGCGCCTTTGCTTAACGCTTTTTTTACGATATCTTCGGCTAAATTCAGATCCATGATATTATCAAATGCTTGAATTTTGTCATTCCGGCGGTTTCGTCCAGCCTACTGTTGGCTTGTCCGGAATCTTTCTTTATTTGCAACGTGAGAAGTCGTCCGATTCCGGACAAGCCGGAATGACAACCAGTTAGTATTTAATTATTTTCAAACAGGACAAAGCTGAAATCATCTACTCAAAATATGTTGCGGAAGATGTCTCAGATTCCCATACTGTCACTGATGTGCAGGAGACGCCTTTATTCTCGAGCTTTTTACTGATCGAGTCGTAAAGCCATTTAGCAATGTTCTCTGAAGACGGGTTGATCTCGGTAAAAGGGAATATCTGATTAAGATAAGAATGGTCAAGGGACATTATCACCTCGTTGGAGATATCCTTTAATTCATGGAAGTCAATGGCCAGCCCAATCTCATTAAGATAAGCAGAAGAGACCGTGACCTGCACTCTCCAGTTATGGCCGTGCATGTCTTCACACTTGCCCTTGTATCCCCTCAATTGATGTGCCGCTGCAAACTGTGATTCTACTGTAAGTTCATACATAAATTATCTCTCTTCAATGTTCATCATTAAACCTGAATATAAGTTCTCCCTCTCTTGTAAGCCCCTGCTCCCTGGCTATCTCCTCAACATTTTCAGGATTCTCCTTCAATACTTCAACCTGCTGCCTGATCTCATTGTTCTGCTTTTCTATCCTGGCGTTTTCAGCCATTATCTGAACTTTATCAGCCTGGAGCTTTCTGTACCTCAGTATCCCTTTTTCACTGAAAACCAGGCTGAGGGTAAGACAGATCAGGAGCAGTATCGCACACGTGAACATGACGAGATCCCGCATCTTTCTGTTCTGGTTGACCTGATTTCTGCGTATGCTTCGCATAGTTAATAATATATTTTTTATCAGAAATTGTAAAAAACCCTCTTTCCGCAATAAACCGCGGTACTGCCCAATTCTTCCTCGATCCTCAAAAGCCTGTTGTATTTGGCAACCCTGTCTGTCCTTGATAAAGACCCTGTTTTGATCTGGCCGGTATTGCAGGCAACACAGAGGTCGGCAAGTGTTGTATCCTCGGTCTCTCCGGACCTGTGAGAGACAACAGCTGTATAGCCCGCCCTCTTTGCCGTCTCAATCGCCTCAAGCGTCTCGGTAAGCGTCCCGATCTGATTGAGCTTGATCAGTATGGAATTTGCAACACCTTTACTGATCCCATCGGACAATATCTCCTTGTTGGTTACAAAGAGGTCATCGCCTACAAGCTGAACCTTATCTCCGAGCTTTTCCGTCATCTTCTTCCAGCCGGGCCAGTCATCCTCTGAAAGGCCGTCCTCTATGGATATGATAGGATATTTTTTAATAAGTTTTTCATATGTGCTGATCATCTCATCAGAAGTGAGAGACTTGCCTTCAAACTTGTATTTCCCGTTCTTGCAGAATTCAGAAGAGGCGCAATCAAGGGCAAGAAAGACATCCTTGCCTGCTTTATAACCTGCGCCGCCGATCGCCTTTATTATCAGGCTGCATGCTTCTTCATTGCTCTTCAGGCTCGGAGCAAAACCTCCTTCATCACCTACAGATACGCTAAGTTCCTTTGACTTCAGCAGGGTCTTGAGGCTGTGGAATATCTCCGCCCCCATCCTTAACGCCTCCCTGAAGTTCGGTGCGCCCGCCGGCATTATCATGAACTCCTGAATATCAAGGTTGTTATCAGCATGTTTCCCGCCGTTAAGTATGTTCATCATGGGCACAGGGAGTTCCTTTGCGTTAACTCCGCCGAGATACCTGTAAAGCGGCATCCCTGCATCCATGGCGGCAGCCTTTGCAACAGCAAGAGAGACCCCGAGTATGGCATTGGCGCCGAGCTTCTTCTTGCTCTTTGTGCCGTCCAGCCTGATCATCAGGCCATCAAGATAAGCCTGTTCATATGCGTCCGCTCCAAGCACATGCGGCGCTATCTTTTCATTAACATTCTTAACTGCCTTTCTTACGCCAAGCCCTGAATAGCGTTTTTCATCATCACGCAGTTCAATGGCCTCTTTCTGTCCGGTTGAAGCGCCGGAAGGAACAGCAGCCCTTCCATACGCGCCGCTTTCAAGAACCACATCAACCTCGACAGTCGGATTTCCCCTGCTGTCAAGTATCTCCCTTGCAAAGATCTCAGCTATCTTGCTCACTCAGATACCTCCGTTTTTTTAATTTGCCTCTCTGTAAAAAGAAGTTTTCGTCCTCTGTATGCAGCCTCAATAAATGAGCTGAAAACAGGATGAGGGGCCAGAGGCCGCGACTTGAACTCAGGATGGAACTGGCATGCAAAAAACCATGGGTGATCCTTGATCTCTATAGTCTCAACCAGCTCCTTGTCCGGACTTGTCCCGCTTACCATAAGCCCTTTCTTCTGAAATGTCTCTTTATATTTATTATTGAACTCATATCTGTGCCTGTGCCTTTCTGATATCTCTTTTTGCCCGTAAGCTTTAAGCGCTATCGTATCATCCTCAAGCGCGCAAGGATACGCGCCGAGCCTCATCGTCCCGCCCTTGTCAGAAGACATATCTCTCTTCTGAATAGTCTTGGCTCTGAAATCATACCACTCTGCCATCAGATATATGACAGGATAAGGCGTCTCTTTATTGAATTCAGTGCTGTTGGCGCCCCGCATACCGCAAACATTCCGGGCAAACTCTATAACGGCACAGTGCAGGCCGAGACAGATGCCGAAAAATGGGATCTTCTTCTCCCTTGCGTACCTCACAGCCTCTATCTTGCCCTCAATGCCCCTGTCTCCAAAACCTCCCGGGACAAGAATAGCGTCTATATCAACAAGTATCCTTTCTACGCCGTTCTTCTCAATATCTTCAGCATCAATATAAAGGATATCCACTTTGACATTATTAGCAATGCCGCCATGAATGAGCGCCTCGTTAAGGCTCTTGTATGAATCTTTAAGCCCGACGTATTTACCGACTATCGCTATCGTAACCGTGTCCTCAGGGTTCTTCAGCTTTTCAATTACATCCTGCCATTTGGAGATATCAGGCTCTTTGGCATTCAGGGAAAGTTTATTGTTGATCAGACGATCAAGCCCCTCTTCTTTAAGCGCGAGAGGCACCTCATATATAGATTCAACATCCATCGCTGTTATGACAGAGTCTATGTCAACATTACAGTGCAGGGCTATCTTCTTCTTGAAATGCTCTGAGAGCAGCCTGTCGGTGCGGCAGAGAAGAATATCAGGCTGAATACCGATGGCCCTGAGTTCCTTAACGCTGTGCTGGGTGGGCTTTGACTTCAGTTCACCGGAGGTCGGAATAAAAGGCACAAGGGTAAGATGAATATAAATCACATTCTCTTTGCCGGCATCATACCTGAACTGTCTTATCGCCTCAAGAAAAGGCAGGCTCTCAATGTCGCCGATAGTCCCGCCGATCTCAACAATTACCACATCATAATCGCCGGATACAGCCTTTATATAACTCTTGATCTCATCGGTTATGTGAGGCACAACCTGAACAGTCTCACCCAGATAATCCCCCCTTCTCTCCTTCTGGATGACGTTATTGTAGATCCTGCCGGTAGTGCAGTTGTTCGTCTGCTGCATCCTTGTTGAAGTGAATCTTTCATAATGCCCGAGGTCAAGGTCGGTCTCCGCACCGTCATCGGTTACAAACACCTCGCCGTGCTGGAACGGGCTTAAAGTGCCGGGGTCAACATTGATATAAGGATCCAGTTTCTGTATGGTCACCCTGAGCCCCCTTGCCTCAAGAAGCGCGCCGACTGCAGAAGCAGCGATACCCTTGCCGAGCGAGGAAACGACTCCGCCTGTTATGAAGATATATTTTGTCTTAGCCATTCTTCCGCCCTCTTAAGATCATCAGCCGTATCAATTCCAAGTGTGTCATATATCGTCTCCTTAACCTTTATCTTCATTCCTGAGTTAAGCGCCCTGAGCTGCTCAAGCCGTTCGATCCTCTCTATTGAGGATTCCCCCAGCCCGGTAAATTTAAAAAGGTCCGGCCTTCTGAATGCATAGATCCCTATATGTTTATATATCGTAATTTTATCCGATAAGGTAATATTATCAATACCTGCCCACTCATCCCTGTGATACGGGATCGGCGACCTTGAGAAATAAAGGGCAAAGCCGTCATCATCCATAACAACCTTCACAACATGAGGCGAAAGCACTTCATGGATATCTGTGATCTTTTTAGCGAGAGTGCCGATCGAAGCCCTGCTGTCTTTGAGCATCATCTCCACAAGCCCGTCTATCATCACCGGCCTTATGAAAGGCTCGTCACCCTGAACATTTACAACAATATCACATTCTAAACCTGCTGCCGCCTCAGCAACCCTGTCTGTGCCTGTGGCATGAGTTCCAGAGGTCATCAAGGCCTCGCCGCCGAACCTTATTACCGTATCATAAATCCTTTTGTCATCCGTCGCAACATACGTCTTATTAACAAGCCCTGCCTTTACAGTCTGTTCATATACATGCTGAATTATTGGTTTTCCATTAAGCAGGGCAAGGGGTTTTCCGGGGAAGCGGGTTGCGTTGAAACGCGCCGGGACTATCGCAACCACTTTTTGCATGTATTAGTTTACACTTTCAAATGCAAAATGTAAATTGCTGATTTGCCTCTTCTCATAGCGTCTGATGACAATATATTGATAGACTTTTTCCGCTCGAACTGATAGTATCTATGCGATGAAACTGCTCCTGCTTTCAGTACAATCAAATGCCTACCTTACAGGCCTGAAATATCTTGCTGCCAATGCTATTGCAAACGGCCATGATACGCAGATACTGCACCTGCCGGTATATTTTGAAGAGAGTCTCGATCCTGAGGTCGAGACGTTCATCAAGGACTTTAACCCTGACCTGATAGGCATAAGCCTCATGTCGATTGAGTTCTATCCCACTGTAAATCTGACACGCCTTCTCCGCGAAAAGTTTCAAATACCTATAATCTGGGGCGGTGTGCATGCTGTTATCAAGCCGGATGAATGCATTAAACACGCTGACTATGTATGCTGCGGCGAGGGAGAGAGGGCTATTGTATCGCTGCTGGATCATTTGAAAGATAAAGGAAGAGATATCCCTCCCGCGATCCCGAATATATGGATGAACCATGACGGAGATATTATTAAACAACCCCCGTCTCTGCCTGAGATAGAACTTGACAGCCTTCCCATTCAGGAATATCTTCCAAAGTATTTTTACGTCCTGCATGAAGGCAAAATATTCAACTATTCGAAGAACCCACGCCTCTTCCGCAAACACGCTCTGTACGGCGGAACATGCCATATGATGATAACCACCAGGGGATGCCCCTTCAATTGCGGCTACTGCGCCAATTCATATCTAAGCAAGGTCTACGGCAGAAAGATCAGAGAGAGGTCTGTCCAAAACTGCATGACTGAATTGATGGAGATAAAGAAAGACCCGTATGTTCTCTATATAAACTTTGAGGACGACTGTTTCTTTTCACACAGCAAAGAATGGATAAGTGAATTTTGCATAGAGTACAAGAAACATATAAACCTGCCCTTCATGGTCCGCGCAATTCCGACATTGCTTGACAGGGAAAAACTGGCGATGCTCGACAAGTCAGCCCTGAGCTGGATCATCATGGGCGTCCAATCAGGAAGCGACCGTGTGAATCTGGAGGTCTACAACAGAAGCATCAAATTCGAAACCGTCAGAAAGGCCGCCGCGATGCTTACGGAATTCAGGGTCGTCCCGTATTACGAGATGATAACCGACAACCCTTACGAGAGTGAAAACGATTCAATGGAGACCATTGATGCAATGTCCAGCCTCAAAAAACCCTATACCATCTCACTTTCACATCTCACATTCTTCCCCGGCACCCCGCTCACAGAGAAGGCTATAAATGACGGCATTGCCGACCCTGACGCATATCTCCAAAGGTATATGGTCGATATAGATAAAACTTACTTCAATAAACTCCTGAGCATGACGCCCTACATCCCGCGCTGGGTAGTCAGATTGCTCAACAAGCCTGAAGCATCAAGAACCGCAATGCACATTTTTTCTCTGAAGACACTCCATTTCATCGTGAAGAGAAGCTTTGAGCCGGTAATTTATTTATATCTGATCATGAGATCACTTGATTACAACATCATCTGGACATTGCGCACCATAAAAGGAAACTGGAGATCAGCTTTCTCAAAGTTCATATCAAACTACCTCGGAAAGAACGACCTGAAATACGGCAGAAAGCTGACATCACTTAAGGAAAAATAGATCGGGAAGTGTAATTCTGCTAATTCTTTAATGTTTTATCAAGAAGCTATGAAACATTAAATAGGAGCTTGCGCAACGCGGGCACTTATATTCTTTTGTAAAAATAAGGAACCTCATCCACCATTGACGACGTTTCCTTGCGAGTTTTACACTGCATTGTTTGCAAACCAGATCTTGCATATTCACCTGTATCCTTACTTCTTTAACCGTCAACGGTTTTATGATTTTATTTATATTACGACTAAATCATAATTTTATATGTCCGAATTAATCTGATTATTTTGTAGGATAAATACTTACAGATTGAGGGAATGTGAACTAACTCTTGCCGGAGTAAAGCCCGATTATCTTCCTGCCTAAATCATCTGCACCAGGCTTTGAAGATGCGGCTTCATCCTTCATGAGAAAAGAATTGAAGAGATAAGAGCATGTGTCAGAGACATCTCCTTCTTTAACCAATGAGAGGCTTACAGGAAAAAAGACCTGGCCGGCTGAAGTTTCTGGCTTTCTTACACATACAGCTATGCCGTCAAAAAGTGTCTTTCCGTCACAGCTCAGCGGCCTGATGATCATATCGGCAGAGGCATAAGCAAGCGAGAGCATCCTGTGGTCGCTATAATCAATAAAAAGAATATTATCTGACATGCGCTGTCCGGTATCCTTGATACCATGCTCAAGCTTACTTGAAAATTTCTCGGAAAAAGAGACGGCAATACCTGTACCGGCATTGAGATACTTTCTTAAAAGAATATCCAGGATATCAAAAGACAAAGAAGGGAATCTTAAATTGGAAAAAAGTATCACCTTCTTCCTGGCCTTTAGCTTCTCAATCTGTATTACCTCATTGCTGTTCATGCCTGACGGTATCTGAATAAAAGAGGGTATCATCGCAAATTTCTCTCTGGACTTGTAATGAATCGAAGCAACTTCATATGTATGTTTGTCACCGCATATGACACGGTTTGAGAGAGAGAAAGAGAGGTGAATGAGCATCTGCCCTCCCATCTTGCTCCTGAGCTGTCCGAAGACGGAGAAGAGCTCGGGATGCAA
Source organism: Nitrospirota bacterium (assembly GCA_016207885.1). Taxonomy (NCBI): domain Bacteria; kingdom Pseudomonadati; phylum Nitrospirota; species Nitrospirota bacterium. Next base: position 90,383 of record JACQZE010000006.1, read on the forward strand.
CGTAATGAATGTCCTGCTGAACATAAACCTGCCTAAAAAGATAGCTGTAAACATCTTCATCAGGCCGGGCCGTGTGTATCCTTTGGTCAGGAAATGGATAGCATCTTTCCCGAATCCATAGCGGAGAACCTTAAGTATAAAACCGACATAGTTTCTGTTATCAATAAATCCCTTCTCAATTGAAGGATTATCGGAAATATTAATGGCCGAACACTCATGCCCTTCAGCGATCAATCTATTGAATAGAGAAAGATTGTGCAGGCTCTCTTCTTCATACGGAGGGGCGAAATTACCTATAAGAAGTATCTTCATGGCGATTACCTCAATGAACCGGTAAGGTCACTGACTTTTTCTATGCCCATATCTGACATATACTTTTCTATTCCTTCAAGAACATTCATGGAAGCAAGAGGCGTGACAAAATTTCCTGTGCCGACAGCAACTGCGCTTGCGCCTGCGATGAGGAATTCAACAGCATCTTCAGCAGAGATGATCCCGCCCATGCCGATGATAGGTATCTTCACCGCCTTTGAACATTGCCAGACCATCCTGACGGCAACTGGTTTTATTGCCGGGCCTGAAAGCCCTCCGGTTATGTTCGCAAGCTTCGGGCGTCTTGTCCTGATATCTATCGCCATCCCGACAAGAGTATTGATAAGGGATAATGCGTCAGCTCCGGCGTCCTCTGCGACCTTTGCCATATAAGCGATATCGGTCACATTAGGCGAGAGCTTTACGATAAGGGGAAGCGTTGTCGCTTTTCTTACAGCGCTTACAACATTGGACGTGACTTTCGGGTCAGTGCCGAATACGCTCCACCCCGCCTCTTTATTAGGGCATGAGATATTCATCTCAAGCGCGTGTATCCCTTCATAAGAGGACAGCTTCTCCGCAGCCTGAACATATTCATCAATCGAGTCGCCGAAGAAATTAACAATTACCTTGGTATCCTGCCTTCTCAAAAAAGGGAGCTTTCCGTTGATGAATTCATCGATACCTATATTCTGAAGCCCTATGGCATTCAGCATGCCTGAAGGTGTTTCAACGATGCGGGGCGGTGGATTGCCCTGTTTTGGCTTGAGAGAAAGCCCCTTTACTACAATAGCGCCGAGCCTGCTGACATCGAAATATCCGGCAAACTCATCTCCATAACCAAACGTCCCTGATGCTGTCATAACCGGATTCTTGAGACTTAATTTTCCAATATCAACAGTCAAGTCCATTACCAGATTATCTCCTCTGAAGAAAAGACCGGCCCCTCTTTGCAGACACGTTTATAACCATGACGAGTCTTAACAACACAGCCGAGACATGTGCCGATACCGCAAGCCATATTCTCCTCAAGAGCCATGTAGGCTGTTATTTTATGTTTATCCGCAAGCTCTGATAAAGCAGCGAGCATAGGCTTTGGCCCGCATGAATAAATAATATAATCATCAGACGGATTCGACTTTAGAAAATCACTTAGGTCAGTTACTATATTTCCCTTCTTTCCTGAGGAACCGTCATCTGTAGAGATAACAGGCTCTATGCCGAGAACCCTGAACTCATCTATGCAGAGAAGTTCTTTCTTGGTCCTCGCGCCATAAAAAAGACGCGGCTTACGGCTTGAAAAACTGTCAGCCAGCGCAAGCATAGGCGCAACTCCCATCCCTCCTGCGGCAAGGATAATTTTGGCATCTTTTTTAATATTCTGAGGAAAACCATTGCCGAGAGGGCCGAGCACTTCAATCTGGTCTCCCGGATTCTTCCCTTTCAATATTTTCGTCGCCTTTCCTGCAACTCTGTAGAGCAGTTGAAAGTTACCGTCAAGACATCTGTGAAGGCTGAAAGGGCGTTTAAGAAGCGGGTCAAGGCTATCATCAACAGAGAGCATGAAGAACTGTCCGGGTTTGGGAATGCTGATATCTTTCAAAGGATGGAGTGTCAGAAGAAAATGATTTTCTGTTAAAGGCTTATTCTCTTTTATCGATGCCTTAAATATCTCACTCAAAGGTAATCTCAATGACTTCGTATTCAATCGTTCGTGTAGGAGTGGTTACTGTCGCTATATCGCCTATAGCCTTGCCTATAAGTGATCTGGCAACAGGAGAGTTTATGGATATACGGCCCGCCTTGATATCGATCTCATCAGATCCGACGAGGCAGAATATCTTCTCACTGCCTGTTTCAGTATCAGAGAGCCTTACCTTAGCGCCGAAAGCGACAGTGTCCTGCGATATCTTGGAAGGGTCAATAACATTCGCGTGAGTTATCTTTCCCTGAAGTTCCATTATCCGTCCCTCGATAAAGCTCTGCTTCTCCTTGGCTGCGTGATACTCGGCATTCTCAGAGAGGTCGCCGTGCGCCCTTGCAATTTTTATCGCCATGGTGATAGCCGGCCTTTCAACTGTGATAAGCTTCTCAAGCTCCTCTTTAAGCTTCTTGTGCCCTGTTGGTGTCATTGGTATTTTTTTCATGGTATAATTTTAACAATACCCGGAGCACAATGTAAACCCCGGTATATGGCGGTATTATTCTAACGCAGCAGGGAGGTCACTTTTTATGGTAGCTTTGTACAGACCTGATGTTTACACGCTCTTTCAGAACCGCCTCTATGGCGTTCACCGCAGCGGCAGCGCCTGAAACGGTTGTCGTGTACGGCACTCTCTGCAATAATGCATTCTCCCTGATATAGAAAGAGTCTTTATGTGCTTTTTCACCGGAAACCGTATTTATTACAAAACTGATCTTATCATTCTTTATCAGGTCCACGATATTGGGACGTCCCTCAGTCACCTTGTTCACTGTCTCAACCTCAAGCCCTTTCTCTATGAAATATTCAGATGTTCCCTTTGTCGCGACGAGCGTGAACTTCATCTGAATAAGTTTTTTAGCAAGGGGAATAAGCGCGGGTTTATCCTTGTCCTTAACGCTGATAAATACCATTCCGCTTTTAGGCATCGTATTTCTTGATGATGCCTGTGCCTTTGAATATGCCCTGCCGAAATCTTCATCAATGCCCATAGCCTCGCCGGTTGACTTCATCTCAGGCCCGAGAAGTGTATCAACTCCTGCGAACCTGTCAAACGGGAATACAGCCTCTTTTACAGCTGTATGAGATATCTCTGCTTCTTTTGTGATGCCAAGCTCTTTTAACGTCCTGCCGACCATGACCTTTGCAGCGACCTTTGCAAGCGGAATACCTGTAGCCTTGCTTACGAATGGGATAGTGCGGGATGCCCTGGGATTAACCTCCAGTATATAGATATCATCATCTTTAACAGCATACTGAATATTCATCAGTCCCAATACCTTCAATTCCTTTGCAAGCGCTCTGGTATGCTCCTTGATCTCATCAATGATCTTTTTGGAAAGTGAATGAGGAGGTATGGAACACGCCGAGTCGCCGGAATGAATTCCTGCCTCTTCAATATGCTCCATGACCCCGCCGATAATGACATCAGTTCCGTCACATATTGCGTCAACATCCACCTCAACAGCGTCCTGAAGATATCTGTCAATAAGCACCGGATGCTCAGGAGATGCCTTGACCGCCCTTTTCATGTAATCCCTAAGATTGTCTTCATCATAAACTATCTCCATCGCCCTTCCGCCGAGAACATAAGAAGGCCTGACCATTACAGGGTAATCGATAGATGCCGCGATCTTTACAGCCTCATCAACTGACTTCGCAGTCCCGCTCTCAGGCTGTTTGAGATTCAGCTTATGAAGGACCGCCTTGAACCTCTCCCTGTCCTCGGCCATATCTATTGAATCAGGCGAGGTTCCGAGAATCCTTACCCCTTCCTTTTCAAGAGGGACAGCAAGCTTAAGCGGAGTCTGTCCGCCAAACTGGACAAAGACGCCTTCAGGTTTTTCTTTATCAATTATATTCAGAACATCTTCAAGAGTGAGCGGCTCAAAATATAGCTTGTCAGCCGTATCATAATCTGTGCTCACCGTCTCCGGATTGCAGTTCACCATGATCGTCTCATACCCGAGTTCCTTAAGCGCGAAGACAGCATGCACGCAGCAGTAGTCAAACTCTATCCCCTGTCCTATCCTGTTCGGCCCGCTGCCGAGTATGATGACCTTCTTTTTGTCAGTAGGGTTGGCCTCGCACTTTGTTATAGCTGTCAGCGAATAGCTGTCAGCCGTCAGCGTATCTTTTTTGCTGATTGCTGATTGCTGATTGCTAACCGCTGTCTTATAAAATGGTTTTTCATATGTCGAATAAAGATACGGTGTATAAGCCTTGAACTCGGCAGCGCATGTATCAACCAATTTATAAACAGCCTCTATATTTTTCTTTCTGCGCAGATCCCTTACATCCTTCTCCTCAACATTCAGCAGAGACGCGATCCTCTTGTCAGACATGCCGTATTCCTTCGCCTCTCTCAGAAGTTCTTCCTGAATGCCGCCATCTGAGCGCTGAGCGCTGACCTTCTCCTCCATCTCAACGATCTGTTTTATGTTATAGAGAAACCATGGATCTATACCGGTAAGCTTAAAGACCTCGTCTATGCTGAAGCCTAACCTGAAGGAGTGCGCCACATACCATATACGGTCAGCCTTGGGAACCTTCAGCCTTGCGCTTATATCATCCTTGCTGATATCAACCTTCTCAAAACCATAGCTGTCTATCTCCATGCTCCTGAGTGCCTTGTTAAGCGACTCTTTAAATGTCCTGCCTATCGACATCGCCTCACCGACGGATTTCATCTGCGTGGTCAGTGTATCGTCAGCCTCGGGAAACTTCTCAAACGCAAACCTCGGGAATTTCACAACTACATAATCTATTGAAGGTTCAAATGACGCGGGAGTCTCTCTGGTAATGTCATTCGGTATCTCATCAAGTGTCAATCCGACTGCCAGCTTTGCAGCTATCTTGGCTATTGGAAAACCTGTTGCCTTTGACGCAAGGGCCGAGCTTCTTGAAACCCTCGGATTCATCTCAATGACGGTCATGCGGCCGTTATCCGGATTCAGCGCGAACTGTATATTTGAACCGCCGGTGTCAACTCCGATCTCCCTGATAATGTCCACAGAGGCATCCCTCATCCTCTGGTATTCCTTGTCAGTCAGAGTCTGCGCCGGAGCGACCGTGATCGAATCTCCCGTATGAACACCCATTGGATCGAGGTTCTCAATAGAGCATATGATCACCACATTGTCTTTGCAGTCACGCATGACCTCGAGTTCAAACTCTTTCCAACCAATGATAGATTCCTCGATCAGCACCTGATGCACCGGGCTGAGCTCAAGCGCCCTTTGGAGGTTCAGTTTATACTCCTCGATATTATAAGCGACGCTTCCGCCTGTGCCGCCAAGGGTGAAGGAAGGCCTTATGATCGCAGGGAAGCCTATATCTTCTACAAGCGACATCCCGCTTTCAATAGAAGTAACGATAGCGCCCTTCGGCACCTCAAGCCCTATCTTTTCCATGGCATGCTTGAACTCTTCCCTGTCCTCAGCCTTTTTAATGGCAGGCAGCTTTGCGCCTATCAGCTCTACATTGTATTTTTCGAGTATCCCTTTTTCTGAAAGCTCTACTGCAAGGTTGAGCGCGGTCTGGCCGCCCATTGTAGGAAGCAGCGCGTCAGGCCGCTCCTTTGCGATAATGAGTTCAAGGATGTCAGTATTTAAAGGTTCGATATAGGTGACATCCGATATCTCAGGATCTGTCATGATAGTCGCGGGGTTGGAGTTTACCAGCACGACTTCATACCCCTCGCTGCGCAGGGCGCGGCAAGCCTGAGTGCCTGAGTAATCAAACTCGCATGCCTGTCCTATGATGATCGGGCCTGAACCTATCAGAAGTATCTTTTTAATATCTGTTCTCTTTGGCAAGTTAACTCACTTTCTCCTCTATGAAATCCTGTATCTCTTTTATCGGCATATCAGGTACATCGTTATTAAAAAGCCTTTGAGCATAAAGAAGCCGTTCCGTTCCGTCTGTAAGTTTCAGAGAGAGAGTTGCAAACTCAGCCTCATCTCCAATCCCCGGTACAACACTGCCATGCTGCCTTGATATCTTCTCAACAAACCTGGCAGCATCACGGTCTTCAGGCATGATCAATTCACATCCGGCCTCAACTGTTTTGATAGCTGCAAAAGAGATATCTTCTGTTCTATCACTGAAAATACCCGGGACAGAGATAGTGACTTTTTTTTTACATCGTCAAAAACAGCCTTAAGCTCCTTCTCCCTGAAGATGAACTTTCTGAATAATACAAACAGTGTCATAAATAAAATTATCAGGCATATATAATAGATACCCGTCATCTCAAGATTAAAAGCAAGAAAGGCGTATATGCTTCCGCAAATTGCCATTGATAAAAGCATTGAAGCAAACTCACTATTATATATCCCCTCATGAAGCACACTGCCTTTATCTGCCATGTAAGAAGGCGTCACAAAGATAAGCTGTCCATCCTCTTTTCTTAATGAATACGAGTGATTAACCGGCATCAGCTAAACTCCTCCATCATCTTCTTAAACCTGCTGAATATATAACCTGAATCATTCGGCCCGGGAGCAGCCTCCGGATGATATTGGGACGACATTACGGGCAGCTCTACATGCCTGAGCCCTTCCTCTGTTCCGTCATAAAGATTCCTGTGAGTCAATATCATCTGGCCTTTCAGGCTCTCAAAATCAACACAGTAGTTATGGTTCTGCGCTGTTATCTCGACCTTTCCGGTTGAGAGGTCCATGACAGGATGATTACCGCCGTGGTGGCCGAATTTAAGTTTATAGGTCTTTCCTCCAAGCGCAAGCCCGAGAAGCTGATGGCCGAGACAGATACCGAAGATAGGTTTCCTGCCTAAAAGTTTTTTAGTGTTCTCAATTGCGTATGTGACCGTCTCCGGGTCACCGGGGCCGTTGCTTAGTACAACCCCGTCTGCCTGCTCGATCAAGACTTCAGCTGGTGTCATTGCAGGCGCAACAGTAACATCAAAACCGGCGCTATACAGATGCCTCAGAATATTTCTCTTAACACCGAAATCATAGACAAATATCTTCTTCCTCTTTATTCCCTCATTCACCGGCTGTTGTTTTCCCCATCTCCAGAGATGTTCATCCCACTTATAAATACTTTTAGCAGAAACTTCTTTCACAAAATCAAATGAAGAGATATTCGGATACTTCCTGACTTTTTCCAGAAGGCTTACGGGATCAAAATCTACAGAAGATATAATTCCGTTCTGAAGGCCGTTATCCCTTATATGCTGCGTAAGCGCCCTCGTATCAATGCCTTCAATTCCGACAATATTGTTTTCGCTCAGATAACTATTGAGGCTTTTATTGGAACGCCAGTTGCTCGGAAAATCAACGCTCTCCTTGACTATAAAACCGGCGGCCTTTACAGAGTCTGATTCAACATCTTCAGGGTTAACTCCGTAATTGCCTATTTGTGGATATGTCATTACAACTATCTGGCCTTTATATGACGGATCAGTGAGAATCTCCTGATAACCTGTCATTGATGTATTGAAGACGACTTCGCCGTATGTTTCTCCAACCGCGCCGAAACCTCGTCCCTCAAAAACCGTCCCGTCAGATAAGACTAAAAATGCCTTTACTCCCATTCCTGCACCTTTCCCATTGTTATGGTCTTCATGACCATGCCATTCAATTCCCAGCCGTTAAAAGGAGTATTTTTACCTTTAGATAAAAATTTGGCTGAATCAACTTTATACGTTCTATTAAGGTCAACGATAGCGATATCAGCATCAGCGCCCTCTGCCAAAGTTCCCTTATTGATTCTCATTATCTTAGAAGGTGTTACAGACATCATGGTGATAAGCTGCATCAGGTCAATTACCTTCTCATTTACAAGCCTGAGGCCTAATGAAAATGCGGTCTCCAGTCCTGAAATTCCAAATGCGGCCTTATCAAATTCACAGTTCTTCTCATCATAATGATGCGGAGCATGGTCAGTCGCTATTACATCTATAGTGCCGTCTTTGAGCCCTTCCTTTATCGCCTGAACATCCGCGGCAGTTCTTATCGGCGGATTGACCTTGAAATTCGTGTCATATCCGTTCAGTGATTCATCTGTCAAAGTGAAATAATGAGGGCATGTCTCAGCGGTCAGGTTAATGCCGCGTGACTTTGCGTCGCGGATCATACTGACCGATCCGCGTGAGGACACATGTGCAATATGCAGCCTGCCGCCTGTGAGTTCACATAGAGCTATGTCCCTTGCGACCATGACCTCTTCGGCAGCTCTTGGTATCCCGTGCAGGCCGAGTGTGGTTGACATAAGTCCTTCATTCATCACACCGCCTTCAGATAGCATCAGATCCTCACAGTGAGAGATAACAGGCACATCAAATATCCTCGAATACTCAAGCGCCCTTCTCATGATAAGACTGTTCATCACAGGCCTTCCGTCATCAGAGAAGGCAACACATCCGACATTTATAAGCGCTTCAAGTTCGGTAAGGCTCTCTCCACTCTGACCCTTTGTAATGGCAGCAATCGGATAAACCGCGCATGAACCTTCTTTGGCAGCCTTCTTCAGAATGAATTCAGCAACTGATATCGTGTCATTCACAGGATTCGTATTCGGCATACAGCATACACTCGTAAAACCGCCGCGCGCCGCAGCCATCGTTCCTGTGCTGATAGTCTCCTTATATTCAAACCCCGGCTCCCTGAGGTGTGTATGCATATCAACAAGACCCGGCATGACGATACAGTCTGAAGCATCGATTGTCTTATCAGCCTTTGGCGCCTTGCCCTTTGAGTAGATACCTTTTATCTTCTTCCCTTCAATAAGGATGTCTTTGTTTGAAGAGATATTCTGTGAAGGGTCTATTACCTTGCCGTTTATTATCAATATGCTCATTGTTTAACTCCTGAGAGAAGATACAAAACAGCCATCCTGACGGCGATGCCGTTTGTTACCTGCTCAAGTATAACGGATTGCGGCCCGTCAGCAACATCTGAAGCTATCTCAACTCCCCTGTTCATGGGGCCGGGATGCATTACTATAGCATCTTTTTTCGCAAGCTTAAGCCTCTCGCGTGTCAGCCCGTAAAGGTTAAAGTATTCCTTTAAGGATGGAAGATATCCCTTGCTCTGCCTCTCAAGTTGAAGCCTCAATGCCATCACAACGTCAGCGCCCTTCAGCCCCTCATCAATTGAATGAAAAACATCAACACCGGCCTTGTCCAATTCCGCAGGCATAAGAGTCGGAGGACATATGACCCTGACTTTTGCTCCAAGTTTTATCAAGGCATAAATATTCGACTTGGCAACCCTGCTGTGGGCGATGTCGCCTATTATCGCGACCTCAAGCCCTTTGATATCTTTTTTATAAGACTGGATAGTGAACATATCAAGAAGCGCCTGCGTCGGATGTTCATTTGAACCGTCTCCTGCATTGACCACTGAGATATTCAGAAATTTACTGAGATAGTGAGGCACGCCGGAAGAAGCATGCCTTATGATCACAAGATCCGCACCAAGCGCCTGGATCGTCAACGCGGTATCGAGTATTGTTTCGCCCTTTACAACGCTGCTGTTTGAGACAGAGAAGTTAACTACATCCGCGCTCAGCCTTTTGCCGGCAAGTGCAAACGATGTCCTTGTGCGTGTCGAGGGTTCAAAGAAGAGGCTGACAACTGTCTTGCCTCTAAGCGGCGGAACCTTTTTAATATCTCTCATCAAAACATCCTTGAAACCTGAAGCGGTATCAAGCACGTGATAAATATCCTCAGATGTTAATTCCTTGATGCCGAGAAGATGTTTTGATTTCAGCATATCTTTTTAATCAGACCCGTTGATAAGCATAACAGAGTCATCCTTTGAATTATCATGAAGGTTTACTTCAACCGTGTCACTGAAAGATGTAGGTATATTCTTGCCGACGTAATCAGCCCTTATTGGAAGTTCCCTGTGCCCTCTGTCGATAAGCACCGCAAGCTGTATCCTGGCAGGACGGCCGAAATCTATAAGAGCATCCATAGCAGCCCTTATGCTTCTGCCCGTAAACAGAACGTCATCAACAAGCACGACCGTCTTTTCATTTAATGAGAAGGGAATGTCCGTGGATCTGACCACCGGCTGTTCGTGCTTTGTATTGATATCATCTCTGTACAGAGCGATATCAAGTGAGCCGATTTCATCTATGGATTTGATCTGAGAGGCAAGCCGGTTTGCAACGACCACCCCGCCTCTCTGTATGCCGATAAGGCAGAGGTTGTCAGTGCCGCCGTTCCTTTCAATTATTTCGTGGGCGATCCTTGTGACCGCTTTCTCTATCTCTGTGCTGTTGAGTATCTCTTTGGACATTAAAAAAGCCTCCTGTCCTTTGAGAGGAAGAAGGCTCATAGAAATCCGGCTTAGGAGATGTCTGAGTTAACCTTCCTGGCCTCTCAGGACCAGATTAAAGGTGTTGGCAATATCTTAAAGCAAAGCCCGAACAGATGTCAAACAATTATTATTTTGAATGTCTAAATTCCCACGGCGGCCTTGGATTTGCCTGCTGCCATAAACCTAATCTTCTATTTCTTGCCCCTTCTTCCGCATTGATATAGTCACTTGAGTGCGGCCTGTCGAGATATTGCCGATAAGCCCACGCATACCCCCGCCTCACCATCTCCAGATTAATATCCATACCATTGTTTTCAATAAAACAGACTTCCCGTTTATAAGTTTTATCTCCGTTTAAGATGACTTTTACATCTTGTCCAAGAATGAGGCTTTCAAGTTCCTTGTCAGCTTCATCGCTATACGGCTGCCCGGCCTTCCCTTTCTTTGAAACTTCAGGAGTATCTATGCCGTACAGCCTGCATGTAAAAGACTTCCCGCCGCTGTCAGGCAATATCACAACCGTATCACCATCTTTAACCTTTGTAACCTTGCCTGTGATAGCACTTCCGGTATCTATCTTAGTTTCTGTATGCTCAGCATGTTTGGCAGGTTTGGTATTTAATGGCTTGTCAGGGGTGGTTTTGAAATAGGCAAAAAGAATTGATATGATGACGAGAGTTATAGAGAGTAAAATCTTCCTAAAGGTTCTGGGATTCATTATGAAATCACAAATTGTTAAATTCTTCTATGGTTAGTCCAGCTTGGTTTAATAATTTACGAAGCAAGCCAGGGCCGAGTTCTTTATGCTGGGGGATGGATAACGTCCAATGATAGCCGGGTTTTGTCATCATTACATGAGAGCCTTTTTGGCGGGAGACAGACCAGCCAGTCTTATGAAACTTCTTTATTGCTTCAGAACCGGAGCAGAGTTTTAGACTTTCGCTCATCAGACAGCGACTTCAATAAGTTTGGAGGGATCAAAGGACTGCTTGGACTCCATTACTTCAAACCAGCCTTCAATTGCTTCTTTAATATTTGCAATGGCTTCTTCGTAGGTATTCCCCTGAGAAAGACATCCTGGAAGTGCAGGAACTTCGGCTACATAATATCCTGCTTCATCCTTTTCTATTATTATGTGAAGTTTCATAGTGTCTCCTTTTTAGAAACATTGATATTGAAATCTACCATAGAGTTAATAATGCTGTCAAAAAAGATATGTTTTACCCCACCCCCTCTAAAAAGAGGGGTGCAGGGGTGTGTTGTTTTTTTCTTTGCCGTCATTCCGGCGGCTCCGTTGCTTAAAGTACCTACTTCTGGCCAGCCTACTTCTGGCTTCCCAGGAATCAACAATTATCGGAATCGGATTCCAATAATTTCTCCTTATCAAATGCTTGAAAGCAAAAACTCCTGAAACTCTGGAAGTACATTTTTATTAAGCATAATTTAACTTGCCGTATAACATGGGTGATTTAATATCCATGATATGCGGACAGCGGCATAACATGGATATTACCGGGCAAAGACCGCCATTCTTCAAGATAACATCTTAACCACACCACTATATTTTGTGGTTGTATTTTCATTGTCATACAACTATGATATTCATATTCCAGCAAATACGGATGGCAATATACTAATTGTTAGGGTTAAATAATATGAAGCCAATAATTATGTCACTTCTGATTTCATGTCTATTGTTTGCACCCACAGTAATATACGCCCAAGGGCAAGAGTATCGACCAGGTGGTGATGAATATTCTTCTACATGGTCTCGTTTTTATAACGGTGACCATGAACCCGAGCTTGACGATCCACTTATTGAAGCTGGGGAAAAAATGACATTGGTAATTTGCGAAGCCGTAAACAACAAAGATATGCGTTTTCGCCGCTACGCAATAAGTGCTTTAGGCTATATTGGAGATAAAAGGGCATTACCTACATTAGAAAACATTTTAAAATCAAAAGATGAAATTTATTATTTTCGTGGCGATGCCCTTCAGGCGATTTACCAAATCGATAAAATACTTGGCAAAAAATACGCCCTCGAATTTTGGAAAGAGCATGAATATCTTGAGATGTTACGAAAGGCTATAGAAAAAGACGCTAAGTGGTTAACAGAACCTACAGAAGAATAAGAACCCTAACCAGGCGCTTCACATGACCGGCGCAAGCGCCGGCCTGTGAGCTTGAGCGTTAAGATTGCTCATTGCCATATCCACATTTTCTTTTTCAGCGAGAAGTTGCCTATGAAGATTATCCATAGATTTTCACTCCGGTCTCTTCCACAAGATTGTTAAACAACGTCTTCTTGGAAAGGTCTATCAGGTCAACAGGTTTTGATAAACGCTTAAACAGCTCCGCATAAAATTTAAAAAACAATCGCGGTTCTATCCCTTTTACAGCAATATCTATATCGTTCGCCTCTTTGTCATTATCAACTGACGATCCGAAAAGGAAAACAGAAGCGACATTGATTTTTTTTGCACATTGTAAAATTATATTCTTATCAGCTTCAGTTATCATTATTCTATCCCCCTATTTTTCAATAAACTTCATATTATTATATCAAAGCCCAAAGGAAGAAATATTTCACATCCAACATCTTCCCACCCATCACGACCTCTCCGCTTTCTTCAACAGCTTATATGTATCCTCATATATCCGCTCACGCGGGCCGATGGCGACTATCTCGATCACATTCCTGGCTTCTCTGTAAATGATCCTGAACCTGCCATTATGATAATCACTTGTCAATAGAAAACTCCAATAGACTTATACAATTAGAGAATATGTCTGATATCTGCTATATTAGATTTAAACAATCTGAACATATTTGCATCCTGAAATAACCAGGGATTTAAAATGGAAAACAAGGCTGAAAAAGCAACATTACCTTCTGAGTTACCTTTACAGGCTGGCAACCCTGCGATGCCGGGTAATCAGAACTGTCATGACTGGGAAAACATTCTCGACAACATTACTGACATGATCACCATCCATGATATGAACTACAATATCATTCATGCCAATAAGGCTGCTCAGAAACTGCTGAAGTTGCCATCCTTAAAACATACCGCGGCAAAATGTTTTTTACACTACCACGGGGAAGATACCCCTCCTTCTGGATGCCCAAGCTGCGCATGTATCAATACAAAAGAACCTGTAACCTTTGAAAGGTTCGAGCCGTATCTGAACAAATTCCTTGAGATAAGGGCCATGCCGCAATTTAACAAAGAGAATCAGCTTATCGGTGTGATCCATATTGCCAGAGATATCACTGAACGCAAGCAGATGGAAGATGAGATAACCTCTCTCAAGAAACATCTTCTCACTGGAGAACTTGAGAATGAAGCGGCATTTTCATCGGTTGTTACAAGAAGCAAAAAGATGACGGCCATATTCCAATACATTGAGTCTGTGGCCAAGTCGGAAAAACCGATCTTCATAACCGGTGAAACAGGAGTAGGCAAGGAACTTATCGCAAAGGCTGCTCACATCGCAAGCGGACTAACAGGCAGCTTTATCGCTGTGAACGTTGCCGGGCTGGATGACACCATGTTTTCCGATACGCTCTTCGGCCACAAGAGAGGGGCGTTTACCGGGGCTGACAAGGAAAGGAAAGGATTGATCGTACAGGCATCAGGCGGAACTCTTCTTCTTGATGAGATCGGTGATTTACATATTTCATCTCAGGTTAAACTCCTCCGCCTTCTTGAAGAGCAGACTTACTATCCCCTCGGCTCGGATATTCCGGAGAAGAATAAAGCGCGGATCGTCGCGTGCTCCAATCAGGACATCGAGAAGCAGATGGAAGAAGGAAATTTCCGCAGGGATCTGTATTACCGCCTCTGTACGCACCATGTTCATATCCCGCCTCTGCGCGAACGACTGCAGGACATCCCTTTACTGGTCGAACATTTTCTGAAAGAGATATCATTCTGCATGAAGAAAAAGAAACCGGATGTCTCGCCTGAACTTATAACCCTGCTCTCAAACTATCACTTCCCGGGCAATGTGCGCGAGCTTCAGGCGATGGTGCATGACGCGGTCGCACTGCATAAATCCGGCCACCTGCATCTGGACAGTTTCAATGTTTACATTAAGCAGCGCCGCCCTCTTCCGAAATCAGCAGCAGCGCCGGCTGATGATAACTCCCCTTCCATTCGGGAAATGTTCGGACACTTCCCCACCTTAAAGGAGATAGAGAATCATCTCGTATCAGAGGCTATGAAATTCTCGAATGACAACCAGGGCAATGCTGCGTCGCTTCTGGGTATTACGCGGCAGGCGCTCAACCAGCGGCTCAAGAAAACAAATCAAAACTCCTGATATTCTGCATCGTCATTTTATTTTTCTTCATTGATAGCCATCTTCCTGCAATTTTTCTTGCATGAGCAATAAATATTGCTTTTAAAGAAACATTTATTTACAGGCAGTTAAGTGATATGTACTCTTTTTCCATAAAGTTTTATTTCTGCTCATATAGCAAGAACTAACATTAATAAACCACCCCTAACTCTTTGATTTTAATAGACAGTTTAATGATTATGAATGATTGGCACAGCCTTTGCTTTTACCAAATTGATCTCAAGAAGCAAAACTCGATTCAAAAGGAGAAAACTTATGCCAGTGCAAAAGCAGATCAAAAACAGCAAGCTTCGCATGGAGAAGGCTGATGTCACTGCTACGGAGGTTGACGCTGTCGTGTTCTATGCGCGGAGCGACTTGAAGCTCGGTTCCGGATTCGGGAACGCCATCGCGCTCAGGGGCGGGCCGACAGTAAGAAAGGAGCTGGAAAACCTCGGACCGCTGAATGTTACTGAGGCTGTATTTACCACTGCGGGAACCATGAAGGCTAAGCACATAATCCATGCGTGCGGGCCCAAGTTTCAGGAAAACGGCACAGATCAAAAACTGAAGGCCACTATTATCAACACCCTGAAGGTCGCGGAATCGATCGGCACGGAAAGCATCGCATTCCCTCCTATGGGAGCCGGGTTTTACGGGGTCCCGATAGATACAAGCGCCAAGATCACTATTGAAACGATCACAGATTATCTTAACAGCGGCTCAGAGATAAAAGATGTCATCATCTGCGCAAATGACAAGAGAGAGTATAACGCTCTTTTATCACAAATGAATGTCACGCAAAAAAAAGCAGTTTAAAACAAAATAATGAAAAGGAGAATCCATGAGTAATATATTACATTTTTCAGAACATACACTGCAGGAGATCGCCCTTGTGTTTATGGCAACCGTGTATTTCCTCAGGATCAAATGGTTCCTCAAGTGGACACTGGGTAAGGAGCGCCAGCCTGCGACCGGCATGGGAGATACCAATCCAAAGAAAGGCGCCCGTTATTCCCTGGGCATGATCATTAAGCCCTGGACAATGGAGAGTACCCGCACAAAGCCGTTCATGTATGCACAGTTCGTTCTGTTTCACCTTGGTGTCGTGGCTGCTATCGCGCTCTCATTTATTATCCCTTACGGCCCCGGGCTCCTGAAGTCCGCAGCGCTGGTTTCAGCTATTCAATTCATGACAGGCGCAGCGTTTATTGTTGGAATTATGAGAATTATCAGGAGGATCTCAAATCCGTACATGCGCGCCATCAGTTCTCCGGATGACCATTTTTCACTCATCCTCCTGACCTCATGGTTTGCCTTTGCATCCATGGCAGCCTCAAATGATATCTCCGGAGGTGAAGGCATTATGCAGACCTTTTTCCTTCTGACCGCTTTCTTCCTTATGTACGTTCCATTCAGCAAGATCTCACACTATCTCTATTATCCTTTTACACGCACATATATGGGAAGGAGTTTTGGCCGCAGGGGCGTATTCCCTCTCAGGAAAAAACCGGCTTACGATACGGTATAGAGGCCATAAAATGCGATCACCAAGTTTTAACAATATTAACTAACTGGAGGTTTATATGAATAATGGAAAGGATGTAAGATCTTACAAGGCGCAAAAAGTGATAGACCGCATGGGGCAGAAACTGTCGCGCCAGATCGTCGGCTCTCTGACAGCTTGCGTGCATTGCGGAATGTGCACGGACTCCTGCCACTATGTGCTTGCGAATCCGGGAGACCCTACTTATGCTCCTGCGTATAAGGCTGACCTGATAAGGAAGCTTTTTAAACACCACTATGACTGGACAGGAAAGGTCTTCCCGAAATGGGTAAAAGCAGGAAGCGTCTACACCGACCAGGAACTGGAAGAACTGAAAGACACGGTATTCGGCAAATGCACAAACTGCAGAAGATGCACGATCAACTGCCCGATGGGTGTTGACCTTGCGACCTTCAACCGTATGGCGCGCGGGCTTCTCTGCCACGTCGGCATCATGCCCGAGGGTGTAGAGTATGTGGCAAAGGAACAGTGGGAGATCGGAAACCAGATGGGCGTATTGAAAGAAGATTTTATCGGGACGATTGAGTGGCAGGAGGAAGAGCTGCAGGAAGAGATGCAGGACCCCACAGCTAAAATACCGATCGACAAGATGAACGCCGACATAGTCTATACCGTTAACCCTCGTGAAGTAAAACATGACCCGAGGTCGATACTTGATGCCGCAAAGATCTTTTACATGGCCGGAGAAAACTATACCATGCCGAGCGAAGGATGGGACATGACAAACTTCGGCCTCTTCAACGGCGATGATGACCTGGGCGGCGCTGTCGCAGCCAGGGTATATGACAACGTGAGAGAACTGAAGGGCAAGAAACTGGTTATGTCAGAGTGCGGACACGGTTACCGTTCAACAAGGTGCGAAGGGCCTAACTGGGCAAAACAGGACATTGAATTTGAAGCTGAAAGTTCAGTCATTACCATGCTGAGATACATTAAAGAAGGAAAGATAAAAGTTGACAAAACTAAAAATCCGGGAAGCTATACCTTCCACGATTCCTGCAACAACGCAAGGAGCTGCGGACTGACCGAAGAGCCGCGTGAACTGCTCAGCCTTGTGGTCGAAGATTTCAGGGAGATGTATCCGAACCGCGCTGAGAATTATTGCTGTACCGGCGGCGGCGGCGCTATGTCAATGTCTGAATACAAGTCAAGAAGGCTGAAGTCCGGAAAGGTGAAAGCAGAACAGCTCAGTGCAACAGGGGCAAAAGTCGTGGTCACATCCTGCCATAACTGCGTGGACGGATTAACAGATATCATCGGACACTATAATGTGGGAATGGGCGTTACACAGCTTGTGAACCTTGTGGCGAATGCGCTTGTCGTGGATGACAGGATCAGTGAGAATGCCATGAAGTATGCAGGCGAAGAGGCAGTGACAGCATAAACGCAGTGAAACCATATTCCAGCACTGCATTAAAGAGATGGGTATAACTATCAATGTATCCGGCAAAGCACCCGCAATGCCGGATACATTGATTTAGCAGAAAATGCTCTGATATACTCTTCACATGATTATTATTCCCGCGATAGACCTTAAGGACGGCAAATGTGTCCGTCTCCTGCAAGGCAAAAAAGAAGAGGTCACTGTCTATTCTGATGACCCTGCCTCAATGGCAAAGCACTGGGCAGACCAGGGCGCTGAACTGCTTCATGTAGTTGACCTTGACGGCGCATTCACAGGAGTTCAGAAGAACCTTGATAAGATCGTTGCGATAAGAAAAGCTATCAACATCCCCATTGAAGTCGGCGGAGGTATAAGGGATATTGAAACGATAAAGAAACTCATTGACCTTGGAATCGACAGGACTATCATAGGCACTTCTGCTATAAATCCAGAATTCATAATCAATGCATGCAAAAAATTCCCTGATAAAGTAATTGCCGGGATCGACGCGAAAGACGGCAAGGTCGCTCTCAAAGGCTGGGTTGAGGTCACTGGCCTTGATGCTCTGACCTTTGCAAAACAGATGGAATCCAACGGAGTCGCAGGGATCATTTATACCGACATCTCAAGAGACGGCATGCTGACCGGGCCTAATATCGATGCGATGGCTAAAATGGCAGAGAACGTCCATATCCCGGTTATCGCGTCAGGCGGTGTATCCAAACTTGCTGATATAGGAAGCCTCGCAAACATAAAGAACCTTTGGGGTGTGATAACAGGCAAGGCTCTGTATGAAGGCACTATGAAATTAGATGAAGCTATCGCCTTGGCAAAGGTAAATAATTAAATGTTAGCCAAGAGAATCATCCCATGTCTTGATGTCAAAGACGGCAGAGTGGTCAAGGGAGTTAACTTCCAAAACCTCGTTGATGCAGGTGACCCTGTTGAGAACGCAAAGTTCTATGACGAGCAGGGAGCGGATGAACTTGTATTCCTCGACATAACAGCCTCTCATGAAAAACGCAAAACAATCCTTGATGTCGTAGCACGGACAGCAAATGATGTCTTTATGCCTTTGACTGTCGGCGGCGGGATAAAGACAATAGAAGATATCAGAGACCTTCTCAACGCAGGCTGCGATAAGGTATCGCTAAATACAACAGCTGTTCGCGATCCGTATTTCATCAAAAAGGCGTCAGAGAGATTCGGCAGCCAGTGCATCGTTGTGGCGGTCGATTCTAAAAGGGTCATACCGAATATGGAGTTCGAGCCTGATGAACCATGGCTTAACTGGCTGAGTGATCCATTCTTGAGTGAGGTAAAACTTACCCCCCCTTCGCCCCCCCTTAGTAAGGAGGGGGTATGGGCATTATCAACTCACGGAGGCAGAAAGATGAGGCGGCTTGACGCGATCAAGTTTGCAAGAAAGATGGAGCAGCTCGGCGCAGGCGAGATACTTCTTACAAGTATGGACAGAGACGGAACCAAGATCGGTTTTGATATTGAACTTACGAGGAAAATTGCTGAAGCTGTTTCAATCCCTGTTGTCGCATCCGGAGGCGTGGGCACGCTTGAGCACATGCGTGAAGGGCTTGTTGAAGGCAAAGCAGACGCGGCGCTTGCAGCGTCAATATTTCACTACAGGGAATTTTCTATAAAAGAGACAAAGGAATACTTGAAATCAAAAGGCGTTCCGGTCAGGCTTTAATTCATCACAATAGCGTACTGTTTTAATATCTCATCTGTTGCGGGCTTTACTTTCAGAGGATAAATTTCATCTCCCCTCTTTACCAATACATCTACTTCATCAAGGTTCTTCGCATCAGAATATCTTGCGCATAATGAAGCTGCGGTATTCAGTATCTCATCACTTTGCGCACCTGATACCAATGTGACAGGACTGCCGTAGCCGGGGACATGCATTGTGTAATCGGCATCTTCTACAAGTGATAAGATAGCGTCATTCTCCTCCTTCTTCCTTCCGACGATGACCTTGCATTCAGGAGAAAGCCTGAAGTGCCTGCCGAGCCTGAGGAGATTGATATCCTTGTATGAGGGATCACTTATATGAGAAAAGAGTTCCTTCAGCCTGAAAGAATAATTCGGCTCGGTGAGAAGACATCCGCCTGCAGGAGCAGGATATTCCGTCAGACCAAACTCAGCAGCAAGCGCCATCTGAGGTTTTCTTGACCTGCCGAAAAAATCATAAAGCAGATCACGATTGACCATCCCCTTCTCTTCCGGGATAGTTATCTTTAAATGTTTCGCAGTAAGCGGCCTGAGCACAAGTCCTTTTACATTCGCCTCTCTGTCGATCACAGGAAATGTGTCCCTCCTCTGGCTCATCGGCCTCTGTCCAATGACCTCGCCTGTCACAAGAAAATCAGCGCCAGACATCTCCATCATCGCCTTTGCCTCCCTGAGCATCAGTATCCTGCAGTCAAGGCATGGGTTCATGTTCCTGCCATGTCCAAACTTAGGATTTTTCACTATTTCCAGGAACTTATCAGACAGATGTGAAAGTTTTACGTCAAAACCAAATTTCAGAGAAGCTGAGAACGGATCCTTGGAACATGATGATTTATCCCCGATACTGCACCCGAAATGGTTCATGAATGTAATTGCGGTAACCTCAACACCCTGCTTCATTACTGCGAGTATCGCAAGTGTGCTGTCAAGTCCGCCTGAATATAATGCTATCGCTTTTGCCATGTATGAAGGTAGCAAGTAAAGAGTTTATAAGTCAAGAAAGAGCTGTATGTAGGAGCGACGAGGGCAAGGGATATGCTATGGTGATTAGAGAAAAACTCTGTTGTTAGTCAACTTTTACTTCTTGTTTTTTTTGATAATCTCTTTGTAAATATCACTGGCTGTCTTGTTGTCAAAAAGCTTTTTCTTGATTTCAAGGTAGTCTGTCTTTTGAGACATGGTTTCCCTAAAGAAAAAAGCGGATTTTGTGATCCCTAAATTTTTCATACAGGTGTCAATATAAACTTTCATTTTCCTCTCCCACTGAATATTGCCTTCAAATCGCGTAAGCCTTCCTCCGAACTATTTTAACTGCGTTATCAATATCCTTCATCGTCAATTTAGTTTTCTTAAAAGCTTCTCCTGCGACTTTAAACGCTGCATCAAGCCTGTCCTGCGGGGAGAGAGCGGAAAGAATAAAATCATCAGGATTAATTTTCTTGGCTGTAGCCGTACTCATTTTTGCACCTCCTTTTGGTTATTCTAACATAAACGGGTTTTGCGATTACTGCAAGATGAAAGAGGTTGTTGCAAACATAACTAAATAGATTCCTTGCAATGCCTGATTTGTGTATTGTATTGTAGTTCAGGAGGTGTGTTATGAGAACAGTCTTATCCGTGAGTCTTCCTGAGAACATATCCAAGGAACTCGATAAATTTGCAAAGAACACAGGACGGAACAAGAGCGATATCATGAAGGAATCCTTGAGCCTGTTTCTATGGGAAATGAAGCTCCGTGCAGTACAGAAGAAGCTCGGGCCAAAGGCAAAGAAGCTCGGCATTGTAAGTGAAGAAGATGTTTTTAAAGCGATATCATGATCGCCGTATTTGATACCAACGTACTTATTGCCGCGATTATCAGCGAAGGAATTTGTTCAAAGTTATTGTATAGAGCCCGCGTCAGAGAATTTTCTCTCGTCTCATGCCCCTTTATTATTAAGGAACTCCGGCGCATCCTCTCCAAGAAATTCAAACTTTCCATTGAAGAAACAGCATTGGCTATAGACCCGATAAGTGAAGCGATTGATGAGATCCTTGAGCACAACATCAAGGTCTCAAATATTTGCAGGGATACTGACGATGATAATGTCCTCGCCTGCGCACTCGCGGCAAAAGCAGATTACCTTGTGACCGGGGACGCTGATCTGCTTGTGATAAAGAGTTACAAGGGTATTAAGATCATAACTCCGAGGGATTTTGAGGCGTTGTTTGAGTGATGAAATGCAAACTTACTGGAAAAGAAGGGAAAGGAGTAAGTGCTCATATCATTCCAAAGAGCTTCTACGCCATTGACCCTGATGAAAAACTGCCTACAAAGTTATTAACGAGCACAGAAGGCCACTATCCAAAAAGATGCCCTATCGGTATCTATGATAATACGATCGTCACAGAAGAAGGTGAGAGAATATTTTCCGAATGGGATGATTATGCAGCCGAGATCCTACTTGATAAAAAATCAGATTTCGAGCCAATGAGCCACAATGGTAAAATATTCGCATTTCAGATTTCAGAATATGACTACACCAAGCTGAAATTATTTGTTCTGTCTGTACTGTGGCGCGCCTCTGTTTCCAGCCAGCCCTTTTTCCGAAGGGTGAATTTAGGCCCGTATGAAAAGTTACTCAGAGAAACCCTTCTTTCTGGCAACCCTCAAGATACCAATTGGTTCGCTGTAAGCATAGCAAAATGGTCGGACCATGTAATCGGCCATAGAATGATGGATCCCTTCCGTACAAAATTCGATGGAATAAACTATTATGTAATCTACCTTGAGCAGTACATCGTTTACTGCAAAGTTGATCAACGAGTTGCTGATAAAACATTTCAGGCAATCCAATTGAAGCCAAACGAACCTTTAATTATTGTGGGTAGGGAACTCAGTACAAGTAAAGAGCAAGCGATTATTTATAATATTGTAAGAAAGCATACAAAACAATCTCTCTAAGGTAAACATGTAACCTTTTTTAAGGACTCTTTTTTTTCTTCCACTTAAACCCAATCCCCTCAAGCCGCTTTATCCTCTCAGAATCCAGCTTACCGTTCTTGTAATTTCTTCTCTGAATATATTGCCAAGATTCGAGTTTGAATCCATCGGATGTTTTGTAGTTCCAAGTAGCATTGGCATCACCTATCTGTTCTTTGTATCTCAATGTCTCTTGAAAACCTTTTTCAAAGGATTCTTCTAATAAATCCCATTTAACTCCAATCTGATCAAGCCTTTTTTTCCTCTCATGTGACAGTTTGCCTTTTTTATAATACTGCCTTTGACGGCTTTGCCAGCTTCCGAGGTTATATCCATCGGGTGTCGTGTATTCAAAAGGGGCATTACTGTCGCCCGTCTGCTGCTTATATTTCAGGGTTTCCTGAATTCCTTTTTCAAAGGTGGCTACTATTCGCACCCATTGGAATCCGATTTCTTCAAGACATTTTATCTTTTCAATATAAAGTTTGCCATTCTTGAAGTCTTTTCTTTGTTTAGATTGCCAGTTTCCAAGGTTATATTTTTCAAGTGTCGTGAAGTTTACAGGAGCATTGGGATTGCCTGTTTCTTCCCTATATTTCAATGTCTCCTGAAAACCTTTTTCAAAAAGTCCTTCATATAAATTTCTCTTAAACCCAATCTCCTCAAGCCTTTTTATCCTCTCAGTATCCAGCTTGCCATTCTTGTAATTTTGTCTTTGCTTGCTTTGCCAGTCTCCAAGGATAAATCCATCGGGTGTTTGATAACAAACAGGGGCATTGGCATCACCTGTTTGTTCCTTGTATCTCAATGTCTCTTGAAATCCTTTTTCGAAGGTATCTTCTAATAGCACCCACTTAAACCCAATCTCTTTAAGCCTTTTTATCCTCTTAGCGTTCAGTTTACTATTCTTAAAGTTATGTTTTTGTGTGCCTTGCCAACTTCCAAGGTTAAATCCATCGGGTGTTTTGTAACTTTGAGGAGCATTGGCATCACCTGTTTGCTCTTTATATTTTAATGTCTCTTGCAGGCCTCTATTAAATAATTCATCAAGTTTATTCCATATAAACCCAATATCCTCAAGCCGTTTTATATTCTCAATATCCAACTTGCCTTTTCTGTAGTTTTTTCTTTGCCAACCTTGCCAACTTCCAAGTTTATATCCATCGGGTGTTTGATAACTAACAGGAGCATTGGGATTGCTTGTCTGTTCTTTGAATCTCAATGTCTCTTGGAAACCCTCCTCAAAGGCAGTATCATGTTTACCCCATATAAACCCAATATCCTCAAGCTTCTTTATCCTCTCAGAATCCAACTTGCCTTTTCTGTAGTTTTTTCTTTGCCAACCTTGCCAACTTCCAAGTTTATATCCATCTGGTGTTTGATAACTAATAGGAGCATTGGGATTGCTTGTCTGTTCTTTGAATCTCAATGTCTCTTGAAAACCCTCCTCAAAGGCAGTATCATGTTTACCCCATATAAACCCAATATCCTCAAGCTTCTTTATCTCCTTCGGAGGTTATGTATTTACTAGTAGAATTGGCATCACCAAAATCTTCTTTATATTTAATCGTTAACCCATACCAGAAATCCCATTGTTTACCTATCACCTCTAAGGTTCTTGTCTGAAGCGTATTGATAAACCGTGCCTGGTTAATTCTGGTAGGAAGGTTGAAAACTTCAACCTTTTCGCTATACTCAGCCATAGCATCTTTCCATGCCTGTGTGTCTTCTTCTCCCTTCCCCTGCATAACTCTTAAATTTGAGACCATACTCTCAAGCCTCTGATCCTGATCCATCATCGCCTGAAGAACCTGCCAGACTGCATTGAAATCCGAACTCTCTATAAACTTTTCAGGGTCTTGGGTATCTTCTACAACAACAGGTATGAAGACATAGCCGGTCTTCTTCCACTCTGCATTCCTCATCGCCCTTCCTGTTGCCTGCACTATGTCAATGAGACTTTTCTTGGGGTCTATGAACGCGACAGTATCTACCGCAGGGACATCCACTCCCTCGTTCAGGCATCTGGCGTTGCTCATTATCCCAAGTGCCGCCTTTTTAAACTCCCTCATATAACTGTTTCTCTCACCCGTTGACATTGTGACGTTTACATGAAAGAATCCTGACGCATCGTTTTTAATATCAGGACTGAGCATATTGAATATCCGGTCAATGTCGTATGGTATCTTCGTATCTGTAAAATCTCTGGCCCCTTTTACTCTGCTATGGAATGTGAATATCTTCTTAAGTCCATACGCGTTTATTCCTTTAACAAGGGCGATGCGCTTTGCAAGGGCTTTGGCATCCCACTCTTGACCATCATCTGTGACAACCCTTCCGGACTGCCGTATGGTCTCTCTCACCTCTGAATCAGTAACGCAGATAACAACGATCTTGTAATCCGTGATATGCCCTCTTGCAATGGCTTCGCCAAAGGTCAGTTCATAGAACGGTTTTCCGTAAACAGAAGTGTCATCCATGCTGCATATCAGCACATCGTTCTCTTTTGCTTTCTTTGTGATATGAGGGGCATAGATTCTTGGAGTAGCGGTCATGAAGATCCTTTGCCTGACAGGAACTTTTGCATCATCAAGCGCGGTATTCCATACTCCTGCTTTAGACCCTGTCGTCCTGTGCGCCTCATCAAAGATAGCAATATCAAAAATTATCCCTGCTTTGATAGCTGCCTCTGAAAGAACTTTGCTTGACTGGTATGTCGAGAAGAGGATTGAGACTGTTGCAGTTTTGGTTGTGAGATACTCCTTCACTGTTTCAACATCGGTTGTAACAGGAATATCCATTTCATAAAGATGCTCAACAGGTGAGTCATTCCCCAGATCAACTGTTGTATCACTGCACAGGCACAAGTAACGAAATGGTTTGATGGAAGAATTTTCAGCCCATTCTCTTAATGTCTGACTCATGAGGGAAAGACTTGGCAACAGCACAAGTATATGTTCACCGCCAAGCTTCTCAGCGATCCACATGGAGACGAGTGTTTTACCTGTTCCGCACGGCAGTATCAGTTGCCCTCTTTTGTTATCCTTAAAATAGTCTGATGCTTTATCTATGGCTTCCTGCTGGGTCATGTTAGGAGTCTTCTTCTCCTGCGGCGGGACAGACTGTTCCTTCAGATATGCCCTGAGACGCTCAAAGAAATCAGGAGCAAGGCTGTCAAGACGGTCAATAAGCACACGGCTGTTTCGAGTCCTGTCATTTATGGCGGAAGGAAGTTTTTTAGCGTTTGTTATTGTGATGCGCCAGTCAGCCTTGTCTGACATCGTAAAGAATGTGGAGAGTTCCCTGAGTGTGGGAGTATTATCGGGATTCTTTCTGAACTTCGCCTGATACGCGAAAAGCTTTCCATCTATCGTTACTGCCAGGCCGTCTATCCCGATGTCCTGAATTCCCGGGTATCCAAGTCGGCTGCGTAAAGAAGGCGAAATCTCATTATGACGAAAGACCTCATTGAACTGATACGTGGGCTCCAGAAGAAAGAACGGTTTACAGAACTCCTCAAACGCCTCTCCTCTCTCATTTTCAGTGGGCAGATTTGAGATACGGGACTCAAGTTCAGCCCACGATGAAACACCATCCAGCAGCTTTAATAGCATTTTCAATTATAATCACCTGAACTATTATACCGAGTAGTGAAAAATTAGAGAATATAAAAAAGTTGTGAACTAATCCTAACCACTTTCATAATTTCAACCGGACTCCTTATTAGTATCAATTATCAATACTTGACAATATTGGTAAAGTATTATAATTTAAATCATGTTAAGGCTTTCTACAAAAGTACAATACGGCGTAAGGGCGATGTTCGAGATCGCGAGGGATTATAAGACCGGCCCTATCACCATCAGGGAGATCTCAAAAAGGCAGGACGTCTCAATATCGTATCTGGAGCAGCTTTTAAATCAGCTCCGTAAAGGCGGTTTGATCACAAGCCAGAAAGGCCCGGGCGGAGGCTACACGCTCTCAAGAAAACCGGAGGAGATCAATATAGGCGAGATACTGAATATTCTTGAAGGGCCGATCGCGATAACTCAATGCCTTGATACGACGGACACATCAGACTGCGGCCGTGTGGACGGCTGTGTTGCAAGGCTGCTCTGGAAGTCACTTGGCGAAAAGATATCAGGATTTCTCACAACGATCACTCTGAAAGACCTTTTAAAAGAAGAAGCAAAGCTTGAAGGATAATTAAATGGATACAAGAGATAATCTGAAATTCCTAACTAAACCGTTGCACGCGGATGCAACCACTGACATAATATATATGATGTGCCCTATTCATCTTCTTACGATAGCGCAGAAGATCAAGGAGATAAAGGTCGGCCAGACGCTTGCGGTGCTGACTGACTATGAAGGCGCGCTTGAGGACATACCGGCATGGTGCGGCACAACAGGCAATGATTTTTTAGGAGTGATGGAAGAACCTGACCACTTTAAATTCTTTATCAGAAAGCTTAAGGAGTCATCATGAAAAATATCTATATGGATTACGCAGCAACAAACCCTCTTCATCCTGAAGTGCTGGATGCGATGATGCCGTATTTCAAAGAGGATTTTGCAAATCCGTTAAGCGTGTATGAACCGGCTGTAAAGGCAAAAGAAGCGATAGAGAATGCGAGGCAGCAGGTCGCTTCGCTCATAAACGCAAAACCGAATGAGATCATCTTTACATCAAGCGGGGCTGAGTCCAATAACTTTGCAATCAAGGGCGCTGCCCTTGCGAACCAGAAGAAGGGCAAGCACATAATCACAACAAAGATCGAGCATCACTCTATCACAAATTCCGCGCGCTTCATGGAGAGGTCGGATTTTACCGTGACATATCTTCCTGTAGACAAATACGGGATCGTCTCCCCTGAATCTGTTGAAAAAGCGATAATGGATGAAACGATCCTGATATCCATAAATCATGCCAACTCTGAGATAGGAACCATTGAGCCGATCGCAGAGATCGCAAAGATAGCAAAGAGTAAAAATATAATTTTCCACACGGACGCGGTTGCATCAACGGGTAATATACCGGTTGATGTCAGGGAGTTGAATGTTGACCTTTTATCGCTCTCCGCGCATCAGTTTTACGGCCCAAAAGGCGCTTCAGCACTTTACCTGAAAGAAGGCACAAGGATAATGCCGCTCATATACGGCGGAATACAGGAAGGCGGAAGGCGCGCAGGCACTGAGAATGTCCCGGCGATAGTCGGCATGGGTAAAGCAGCAGAGATGGCAAGAGAGAACCTCACTGCCCGAATTGCACATAACATTAAATTACGAGACAAAATAATAAGAGATGTTTCATCAATAGAGAAGGTTCACCTTACTGGCCCTATTGAAAATAGGCTTCCGGGACACGCAAGCTTTGTTGTTGAATACATTGAAGGCGAGGCCATGCTTCTGCTTCTTGCTGCCAACGGAATCTATGCCGCGAGCGGTTCAGCCTGCACATCAAAGGCGCTTAAGGCATCTCCTGTCCTGACATCCATCGGCATACCTTCGCACATGGCGCACGGCTCCGTGGTATTCACAATAGGCCAGGAGATAACTGAAGATGATGTTGACTACTTTACTGATAAATTCAAAACTATCATAAAGAGATTAAGAGAGATGTCTCCTATCGCGCAGTGACAGGAGAGAACGGAGGATAACATGTACAGCAAAGAGGTAATGGACCATTTTACAAACCCGAGGAATGTAGGCGAGATACCGGATGCGGACGGCGTAGGCGAAGAGGGAAACCCTACATGCGGCGACATGATGAAGATATTTATAAAGGTCGAGGGCGATAAGATAGTTGATGCCAAGTTTAAGACCTTCGGATGCGGGGCTGCTATCGCGGTATCAAGCATGATAACTGAGATGGTCAAGGGCAAGACGCTTGATGAGGCACTGGCGATATCAAAAGAAAAAGTGGCTGAAGAGCTCGGCGGACTGCCGGCTCAGAAGATGCATTGCTCAAACCTGGGCTCTGACGCACTGAGAAAGGCGATAGAAGATTACAGAAGCAGGAAATAAGGCTAATCCGGTTTTATGGCTTTTATCTTCTTGCTCAGACTTTTTATCACAGGCCTTGTGAATCCCTGATCTTTATAATATATCTCGTTAAAGTCAGTGACAAATGCCGCTGCCTTGCGCCTTATCTGCTCATCATCGATTCGCAGCAGAAACTCATCCAGCCCCTCACTATGGCCGCGCTCATATCCATGCTTACGCATTCTTTTATGGAATTTACGGATGATCTTTATTTCAGCCGGGGTCTTATGAGTAATTACCCTGTAAGTAATTATTAGAACCAAAATTATAGGGATGAGAATAATTATAAAACTGCCAGCGCTCTTTTTGCCGACAGAAAGATCTATATCGAGCCCGGGATTTTTTATGCCCTGCCCTAATCTCATAAAAAGTGTGAACTGTTTTCTAAGGTCATAGTCAATAACAAAGCCGTTCCAGAAATAGTTGACAACATCAAGCGCCATCCCCAGTTTAAAGAATACACCGCTCTGGTAACTCCTGATGATCACTTCACGGGATGCAGGTGTCGGATCAACCCTGACCCAGCCGCGGCCCTTTATATACGCCTCAACCCAGACATGCGCGTTTCTCTGCTGTACTACATAATATCCGCCCACCGCGTTATAGTCAGCGCCTTTGTAGCCGCCCACAACCCTTGCCGGAACACCTGACAGCCTGAGCAGCACAGCCATTGAAGAAGCGTAATATTCACAATTGCCGTACTTGAGATCGAATAAAAAATCTTCCAAAGGCGTTGTTGATACAGGCAGTCCCTCCATCGAGTATGTAAATTTTTCATCAGAATAAAAGCGCAATATTGAATCAAGTTGTTCCTGCGCATCCTTGCCTGCAGAAAGCCTTAATGCCAGGCCGGTTATCTTCCTGGAAATATTATCAGGAAGCTGCAGATAGATATCCTCATTTATAGCATCTTCATAAATGGTCTCATCTAATACAGAGACAACATCATATTTAATCCTTTTATCCGGGCTCCGCGGCAGAGTGTAAGTGAATACCTTGCTTGTTCTGGACCTGTTAATTGACACTGGCCGGTCAATGGCAAAAAGATATTTATAATTATACGGCTCTAAAAATATCGTCTGCTCTACCCTTTCACCCTTTAACGCCTGCTTCCCTAACTTTACCATCTCTCTCTTATCTGACATCTTCCAGCTTTTGCCGTCAAAGTAGTCAAATACAATGCCCCTCCAATAAAGCAGTGAAGACGGTATCTCTTTCATCTCTGCCCTGAATATCGTGCCGGTATCCTCCTGTATCTCAGATACCATGCCGAGATTAATGTCCTCTGAAAAACCTGTCATTGCCTTTTGTCCCGGTGTCGATACCTTTAGAAGAGGCGAGAACGGCCTGGGCAGAATTATAAAGAAGATCACAGTCAAAGGGATCGCTGCCGCAGGGATGAGCAGAGCTTTTGAAACTATCTTAAAGAGAACATCTTTTTTCAGGAGCAGATCCGGTTCCTCGGACAAGTATGCAAGAAGGACTATCGCGACTGTGAATAAAAATACCAGGCTGAGAAAGTATATCAAGAACAAAAGATCCGTAGAGAGCAAAGCAGAGCCAAGGAGGAGAAAGACCGAAATGGTATATATCTGAAGGTGGTCTCTTGTCTTCTTGTCTTCAAGGAATTTAACTGCAAGAAGAAAGATGAACATCTCTATCATCTTTTCGATCAGGTTTTCATAATTCATGTTCATAACCGTAATGAATATGAATATGACCGCTATGGAATTTAAGTCCCATCGCGGGAAGATGAACCTGTTTGTCTTCTCAAATATGGCGGATGTTATTAAAAGCGAAACAAATAGCAGAGAGTATAAATAACTGACATGCTGTACAACAGAGAGAAAACCTATGGCTCCTATCAGGAAAGTTATAAGCTTGACCGCTAACTTAATACTGATATCAGCTTTCATCCGCGGCACCATATAAAGCCAGCTCATTTAAGACTGTGTATTTGTGGGAATTGGCAGTTTCCGGTAAATAGAGTTTATCTCTTATCTTGAAACCGAAAGGCACGCCCTTTTTATAGAGCTGCAGGATTGTATATGTAATGCAGGAGACCTTTTCTTCAAGTATCTTCATATCAATATCATCGAAATCAATTATTAGCGGATTAAAAGAGGCTGAAGATAATTCCTTTGTCTGGAGCTTATCTGTCTTTGCAGTCGCCTTCCAGTTTATATATCTAAGCGGGTCGCCGCTTATATAATCACGTATGGAGATCATCTCAGGATAGAACCCGGCTTTATTGACCGGCAGTTCGCCGGACCTTCGAACCTTCTCTTCAACATGGCTCAAAAGCTCACATCTCTTTGGTTCAGGAAATACTATGAAGTCAAAGCTCTTTTTGATCTTCCTGCACCTTACAAAGAAATTAAAAGGAAACGCGGAACACAGATACAGCTCGTCTATGCTCTGCCTGCCCCTGGCCTCAAAGGTGAAATTAACATATGCTGACGATTCGGACTTTACGCTTATAAACGGCAGGAAGGCGCTTTCTCCGGCGACATGCACCCTGAACATAAAGCCCGGAAGATATCTTCGCCTGTTGATGTTCCTGATCTTTAATGGAAAGGGCCTGTTAGCGTATACTTCGAGCGAAGGCTCAAGCTCAATGTCAATTCCCGATATATTGGCTTTTCCGAGAAGGCCGGAGATAACCATGAAGCTCAAGAGCGCGGAGACGATAAGATAAACAAGATTAAGGCCGCTGTTTGCTGCGACAAGGGCAAGAAAGATAGTTATGACAATATACAGCTTGCCGGCTTTTGTGATCCTGATTAAACGGGAACTGGGACCTCTTTTACTATCGATCTTATGATCTCCTTTTTATCATAGCTCTCATACTCATCCTTAAAAATAACCCTGTGAGGAATAGTAAACTCAGCCATCTCTTTGACATCCTCAGGGATCAAAAAGTCTCTGCCGCTGAAAAAGGCGTTTGTTCTTGCCGTCTCGGTTATGGCAAGCGCTCCTCTTGTTGACAGCCCTGTCAGAAGATACTTGCAGCTCCTTGTAGCCTTTACTACATCCAGAATATATGCAAGAACATTATCAGATATATAGACATTATCCCTGATGCTCTTCTGGATGCTGACAACCTCATCCTTGTCTATCAGGCGCTCAGTCAAAGCCGCTGACTCGCTGCCCATGACCTCTTTGATTATCCTTTTTTCAGAATCCTTGTCAGGATAGCCGATATTGATCTGCATCATAAACCTGTCGACCTGTGATTTGGGAAGCGGGAAGGTTCCGTGATGCTCTACAGGGTTCTGTGTTGCGATAACAAAAAAAGGTTGCTCAAGCTTATAAGTCACCCCCTCCACCGTTATCTGCCTCTCCTGCATCGCCTCGAGCAGCGCGCTCTGTGTCTTTGAGGTAGCCCTGTTTATCTCATCTACCAGAACAATATTGTTGAATATAGGGCCGGGGTGAAACTCAAATGAATCAGTATTCTTGTTGTATATTGATACGCCTGTAATATCGGAAGGCAGAAGGTCATTTGTACACTGGATCCTCCCGAACTTCAGCCCGAAGGCATTGGCGATGCTGACGGCAAGTGTTGTCTTGCCCAGTCCCGGAAGATCTTCTATCAATAAATGCCCCTGTGAAAAGAAGGTGATAAGCGACAGGCGAAGCGCCTTCTCCTTGCCGTGAAGATGCAGCAAGAGCGATTGGAGTATCTCATTGAATTTCTGTATCTTTGTATCCATAATTGCCTTCGTCCGGCCGTTTTCTTATATGATATAATACAAGCGATATAATTGTAAGGATCGCGATATGAAAAATCTATCACTCGGCTACTCGCCCTGCCCTAATGACACATTTATCTTCTATGCAATGGTTCACAGCCTTATTGATTCCATGGGTTTTACATTCAACGAAGTATTGCTTGATGTCGAAACATTAAATCAGATGGCCTTGAGAAAAGAACTGGATATTTCAAAGGTCTCTCATCATGCATTCGGAGGGCTAAGAAAAGATTACTGCATGCTTCGTTCCGGAGGCGCGCTCGGCAAAGGCTGCGGACCGCTTCTGATCGGAGCAGAAGCATATTCCATCAGCGAATTAAAGGATAAAAGGATCGCAATCCCCGGAAGGCTTACAACCGCATACCTTCTGCTTCAGTTGTTTGACCCGGACTTTAAGATCGGAAAAGCAGATATTTCAGTAATGCCTTTTAATGAGATCATGCCAGCCATTAAAAATGGAGATGTCGATGCAGGCCTGATAATCCATGAGAGCAGATTCACATACCCCTCATATGGATTAAAAGAGATTATAGACCTTGGCAAATGGTGGGAAGAAGAGACAGGGCTGCTCCTTCCTCTGGGATGTATAATCGCCAGAAGAGGACTTGGCGCTGAGGCTATCAATGCTGTCGATAATACAATTCATAAGAGTATTGAGTTTGCTTTTAATAATAGAGATGCCGTGATGCGGTATATCAAAGAACATGCTCAGGAACTTTCTGATGATGTAATAAACAGGCACATTGACCTCTATGTCAACAAATATTCGCTGGATACAGGCGCTGACGGTGAAGAGGCTGTTAAAGAGCTGCTGTTACGGGCTGAAGGCGCAGGGATCATTCAAAAGGCTGACGAACCGCTTTTCATATGAAACCCAGACTCCTTGCAGGCATTGACATAGGAACAAACACCTTCAGGCTTCTGATCGCTGAGGCAAGCAATAACAGCCTGAAACCTGTCTGTTCAAAACGTATGATAACAAGGCTGGGCGAAGGTGTCTCCATTAATAATATGCTCAGGCCTGAAGCGATAAAAAGAAGTATTGACGCGCTTAAAGAGTTCCGGAAAATCATTGACGCTCACAAAACGGAAGCAACCTCTGCCATTGGAACAAGCGTTCTCAGGGAAGCAAAAAACAGATCCCTGTTTTTATGTGAAGCGATGCGGGAGACGGGAATTGAGATAAAGACAGCGTCAAAAAGTGAAGAAGCAGCCTTCTCAGCTTCAGGCATGATGATGGACCTGCATGTTCCTGAGTCAGCGCTTCTTATTGACATAGGAGGGGGGAGCACGGAATTCATTTTGACAGATAAAGGGGAACAGGTATTTTTTGAAAGCCTCAATCTTGGCGCGGTTTATTTACACGACATGTATATTAAGAGCAATCCGCCTGCTGCTGAAGAAATATCTATGATGGAGAAGGAGATTTCCAGACAGCTTGATTCAATCGCAGGATCTCTTCATGAACATCTATCAGGAGAATCATCCCTTATCGGAACTGCCGGCACAATAACCGCTCTCTCAGCAATGGTTCAGGGCCTTTCCGAGTTTCAGCATGGCAGAATACATAACTCAAAGCTAACGCTTGAGAATGCAAATTACATATATTCAGAAATGTCAAAAGTTACCATAAAAGAGAGGCTGAGGCTATATCCGGTGCTTGAGCCTTCGAGGGCGGACATTATACTGTCCGGGACTTCCATTCTTTTGAAGACAATGAAAACATTTAATTTCCAGGAGATAACTGTCTCGGATTACGGGCTGAGAGAAGGGATCATTCTGAATCTGTATAATATATTATCTGCCGGTAACTGATATTAAAAAGGAATATGGATAATGAATATAAATAAAGCAACAATTAAAGATGTCAGAGGCATGCAGTCGCTTATAAATAATTTCGCAAAAAAAGACCTTATGCTTCCGAGATCGCTTAATGAGATATACGAGAATATACGGGATTTTTATGTATGTGTTGAAGATGACAAGGTCATTGCCGTATCAGCCCTGCACGTCCTATGGGAAGACATCGCTGAAATAAAATCTCTTGTAGTCTCAAGCGAATACCAGGGACAGGGCATAGGTAAAAAACTGATAAGAAAATGCTTAAAAGAAGCAGCAGCCCTTGGATTAAAGAAAGTCTTTGCCCTCACATATAAACCTGAGTTTTTTATCAGTCAGGGTTTCAGGGAAGCAGATAAGAATGCCCTGCCTCAAAAGATATGGGGGGAATGCCTTAAGTGCCACAAATTCCCTGAATGTGATGAATCAGCTGTTCTTATCGAGCTTTAAGTTTATTTTTTTAGCACAACAAGTATTGTTAATCAGCAGTCTTATGATCATCACCAGGCTGCACTCTTATGTAAGCATTATCTCTTAATTCTTTTATATGCTCAGAAATTCTTATATTTAACTTTTCATCGACAAGTAAAGCCTCTACCTGATCCTGAACATCATAAAAGTTTTTCCCTTTAAACAAAGATGAATTCTTTATGTAATAGTCTTCAACTGCTTCGAATGGTATATGGATAAAGGCTTTTATCCTTCTTTCAAGATATCTTTCTACAAGCAAGTTATCAGAAACCTTAGTGTCAGGAGAAATTTCAAAACTGAATTTCTTTGCCTGTTCCAGGATCAGCTCCGTGTTGACCATCTCATCAAGAAATTCCTCTTTGGATATGCCTCTTCCCGAGGCTATGGCGTTTTCATAGGCATTATTGAATTCACTCAGCAATATCACCTCATCATTGACAATGGCAACCACTCTTTCAATGATCTCAGTATCTGCAAGAACGGATGAGATCTGCAAGAAAAGAATGAATGAGGCAGTCATTGCAATATTAAAGAAAATATCTGCTCTAAGCCGCATTATACATTTACCTTTCCTTTATTAAAATGCATGGCCAAAACTGAAATGGATCTCCCCGGGGCTCTCACCGGCATCCCTGTCAAATTTATGCCCATAATCAATCCTTACCGGGCCGACCGGCGTGATATACCTCAAACCTCCGCCCGCTGAAAACTTTAATTTACCATCGATATCATCTGAAACCTGCCAAACATTCCCGCCATCAAGAAAAATAACACACCCGATACCCTTTCCTACATCTATTCTTAATTCCTCATTAATAAGCGCAAAGATATTGCCTCCTGTCGGAACATCTGCAATCCCCTTTGGCCCGAGCGTATCATGGCTATACCCCCTTACCGTAGTCCTGCCGCCAAGAAAAAATCTTTCAACCAGAGGCAGCTCATCATCCTCTTCATAACTATAAGATGCGCCTCCTTTTAGAGATGTCGCAAAGACCAGGCCTTTCCTTAACTCGTGATACCATGAGCTCTGAAAAGTTCCTTTAATGAATTCGACCTCAGACAGAAAGGCCTTTGACGCAAACTTAATTACAACACCATTGATAGAACCGCTGGAAGGGTCAAACGGATTATTTCGAGTATCATAAAAAACAGATGTTGAGATACTCCCGATAGCGAGCGTGCCGGCATCTTCCCTGCCTAATATCACACCAGGTTCAAGATTTGAAGTTTCATTTAACGAGTACTCGTAACTGACATTGGTTTTTAAACCATCAGCCAACTCTTTTTCAATGCCTGCAATGATCGAGAGTTTGTCAATCTCAAACAGGACATCTCTTGTATCAATGTTTACATTCTTTCTGCCCTCTTTGCTCAGAGACGCCCTGAAATCCAGGCCACGCTTATTAAAAAGCCATGGCTCAACATATTCAATTCCAAACTTTTTTTCCACAGAACTGACCTCTGCCCTGAACCCTGCCTGCCTGTTAGAGCCGCCAAGATTGTTGTAGTTGACATCCAATGAACCCCTGAACTGTTCATAATCACCATATCCAAGAGCAACCTCAACTGAGCCGGCCATGTCTTCCTTTAATGTTACCAGTACGTCCCTGACAGTCTTGTAGGAAAGCTTCTCAGAGGAGAGTTCATCTATTGAGACTTCATTAAAAAGTCCCATTTTATATATGCTCTGCTTTATCTTTAATATCTCATCATAATTGTAAGGGCTCCCCTCAGTAAGGGTAAACTCACGCCTGATGATCTTCTCCTTTGTCTTCCGGTTGCCTCGAATAATGACCTTGCCGAGGACAGAAGGCCTGTTCTCGGTTATATTAAAATGAATGTCAGCCTCGTTTCCGTTTATCTCAGTGGCAATATCAACATCGGCATCAATATAACCAAATCGTTTATACAATGCAAGAACACTGTACCGTGCATCACGGATATCCACGAGATTTAAAGGAGTATTCATTCTAAGGCTGATAGCATTCCTTATTTCTGATACTGACAGATCACTGTTGCCGTTAATATCCAGCCCTTTGACCATGACCTGAATACCTTCATTAATCTCAAAAACAAGGTTAACGATACGCCCGTCATTTTCAAATGCCTTCCTTACATTGATAACTTTCATATTGATATAGCCTAAGGCATTATAGAAATTTTCAATGGAATCGCTGCTGCCGGCCAGAAGGTCTTCATCATACAGGGCATTTTCTTTAAGAGGTATCATTCCTTTGACAATTTTCTCATCAATGCTCATTCCTTCAAAATCAACACTTCCAACAGTAACCTTCTTGCCCTCAAATATAATAAAAGTTATTTTTGTCAGATCTTCAATATTCTCTACTCCAGCAGCAACCTGAACATGATAATAGCCGCTCTTAAGATAAATATCCCTGATCCTGTTTGATGCTTCTTCGATCAGTTCATCCGAAACCATTTCACTCTCGATGAAGGGCATCTCTTTCAATAGCTTTTTGTTGCTGAATACCGTATTCTCCCTGAATTCTATCTCAAACCTGCCACCGGGGTTGACCGGGACATAAAGCTCTCCATCCCTTAATTCATATGGGCCGACCTCAGGCCGGATATAACCTTGCTTTATGTAATAGCCCTTTAGTTTGGTAATTTCCTTATCAATGATATCGCTGTCATAAATATCATTTACAGATACGCCGGTGCGCCTCAAAGCTTCATCAGGCATATTTATACTTTTAATTCTGAGAGGCATCCCCTCATCAATGTTCACATCGATATCGACCTTTGAAATGCTTTTCGGGGTTTTAAAGCTTATTTTTACGGCCGTATTATAAAAACCCTTTCTTTTATACAGGCTGATAATATTCTTTTCCGCTTTTTGAACAAGCTCTTCCCTGAAATCATCGCCTTCATCAAGAGACATCGCCTTCATGACCTGCTTTTTTGAGACTCCATTATTGCCTTTGATATAGATATTGCTGATAACAGGGAACTCCCTCACAAAATATGTAAGTTTTACACCGTCACCGGTCCATTCAGAATCAACCCTGATATCGAGAAAAATACCTTTTTTAAACGTTCTCCTGATACATTTTTTCAAAACTTCCTTATCAAATGTTTCCCCGGCATGAAAACACATCATATCAACAAACGCTTCACTCTCTATCCTTGAAAGCCCGACAACCTTGATATCACGGATCAATTCACGGCCCACTGATTCAGCAGACAACTTAAATAAAGGAATAAAGAAGACAATAAGAAACAAGATTGCCGCAGATATTCTGCTATATGTTTTTTTAGATTTTGAATTACACATCATATATTCAAGCTCTGCCGCTACTTAAATTTAAACTTATATTTGACATCCGCCCCTGTGCTTCCTATTTCATCTCTTGACCCGACGATGGAGATATTGTTGCCAAGGTCATATTCCATTCTCACGACATTCTCTTCTGTGGAGCCTATTGAAGTTGAGTATACAACTGACAGTTTTTCATCCAGAAAACGCTTTCCGACTGTGATCTTGGGGCTTACCGATCCGGTTGCAGTAGTATGCGGCTCGACTTCAAAACGGTCAAAGCCTGTAATATACTTGAATCCCTCTTCAACCTCACTCGTAATTCCGCCTGTCAAAATAGATGTGGCCTGGCTTGTTGCCATCCCGCCCTCGACTCCCTTGCCTTCATTGCTCACGCTTCCGAATGAAAGGAGCGTAAGAATATCCATTTCTGAAAGGTGCGGGTTAGAAAAGAGCGAAAGTGTAAAATTATCAAGCGGGCCGTCAAGGTTCATTTTTACGCGATATCCGCCTGTTGAGGTCTCAGCCTTTAAATGTAATACCGGAGAAACTTTATCAGCTGCGACAAAATCCACACTGCTGGCTTCCAGAAGCTTAAACTCATTTCCCCTGAAAAATATCGATCCCCCGCCGGACTCGACAAGTCCGATCAAACCGTATCTGGCAGGAGTTCCGGTCAGAGTCAGATCAACCTTGACAGGAGTTTTAGCAATATTGTTATCAATATATATGTCTTCAATTCCAACAATTCTTATATTCAGCAATGTCTTGTCAAACCATATCTGATTTGATGAGATCACATCGATTTCTTTAAGCCCCAGAAACAGTTTTTTAAACTCGACATCTTTCTTATACTGAGCTTTTTTAAGAAGTATCTCGCCGGTCAGGCTTGACCCTTTAGATGATGCTTCAAAAAAAAGCTTACTGTCAAAAGCGGCATTGACACCCTTTATCGGGCTGAGTTTAATTGCTGTCATATCAGCTGAAACAAGAAGCCTGTTAAATGATAATTTATCAAGATATCCGGCGCCGTAAAAAACCACCTTCCCTCCGGCAAAATCACCCTTAATTGAATCAAGAATAACCTTGTCCCTGTTAAAAAAGACCTTTCCGTTAAGCGGGCCGGCCTTATGAGGGAAACCTTTAAATCCAAGAGTGGTACCTCTGACATCAAGCTCTCCGATGATCTCCGGTTTCTCCCAGTTTCCGTTAATGTCAACTGCAAAATTGCCGCGCCCCTCAAGAGACGTTATCTTATCTGTCAACACCTGAAGCGGTAACAAGTCAATATCCCCCTCTATGTTAACATCGTAGCTTTTACCCAGGAAAATATCCCCTTGAACATTCAGGTTTGCATCCTTTCCGACAAGAGAAAAAGACTTTATGCTGAGGTCATCATCCTTAAGGTCAAAAATAATATCCCCGTTATTCCTGAAGTCATAACCGTAAAGGCTGAAAGTCAAGGAATTAATCCTGGAGCCCATGGATATCCTGCCTTTTTCAGACTTCACGTTGATATGGCCTTCCACAAATGAGGAGATATCCTCAGGAGGATCTTTAATTAGCGCAGCCAGAAGAAAATCGTATCTGCCTTTCTTAAAATCAACATCAACAGCCCAGGAAGGCACTTCTGACAGAACCGCATTTATATCTGCAGTTATTCTATCGTCTAAAAGACTTCCCCTTGCGGATAACCTCTGCCCTTTTATGCTCCCCGTGATCTCACCTTCACCTGCATCAACCCCTCTAAAACTGCTGTCCATCATGCCAGCAGAAAATCTGATGTCAGGTTTTTCAAATGTGCCCGAGCCATCCAGTTTCAGTGTAAAGAGAGAAGCGAACTGCATACCGGTTAAATATGAGATATCCTCAGAACTGATCTTATCGCTTCTGGCTGATATTTTAAATCGTTTATCAAAATATAAACTCCCGCTTGCTGCAATGCCTGAAACTCCCTTTTTCATATCAACTGCACTAAAATCCAATTTTTCAGAATCAAGCGCAAGATCAGCAGATAGTTTGTCGAACTTCTGGCCGTATATATCGCCTTTAGTGACAATGAGACTTCCGTTACCTGTGAAATTCTCATTATCACCTCTAAAGCTCATTTCACCATTTAAACGGC
Organism: Nitrospirota bacterium; assembly: GCA_016207885.1. Lineage (NCBI taxonomy): Bacteria > Pseudomonadati > Nitrospirota > Nitrospirota bacterium. The sequence goes on from JACQZE010000006.1 coordinate 130,212, forward strand.
CTGTCAGTTTCAGCGTTTCAAAAAATGCATCTGTCAATGACCTTGCCTCTATATTATTGAAAACAGTTTTCGCATTGTAATAAGGAGAATCAAAGGAAAAGAGCCCGGGTAACCCTCGGAAATCAATGCCTCCTTTGAGATTAAGGCTGGCTTCGGATTGATTAACGGTCAAGTCACTTACAACGAGCGACTTAACACTGCGGGTTATATCAGCAGATGCATCAGAGATTACGAAACCATTGATGTGCCCCGGCCCCATTTTAAGAGTTCCTCTAATCCCGGGGGCTTCAAAAGGGCCTGACGCCTTACCTGTAAAATTGCAGGAGCCTTTTATATTGCTATAGTACGGCGCTGAAAGGTCTGAAATATCCGTACCGTCAATCTGAAGGTCAAGGTCAAGCATCTTTTTATCAGTATCGGCCATGCCGTCTATAGATAAAGAGGTATTCAATGAAGATATCTTTGAGCCGCTTATGGTTACAACGCTGTCAGAAAAATCAATATTACCTTCAACGCTCTTTATCCTGTCTATAAATTCTTCATCGGAATCAGTGGTATTTTTATAGCTCAAAAATGCATTAACATCTATATCCTTGCCGATGATCTTCAGTAAATCAAAATTACCGCTTATCCTGCCGGGACGGAATGGAGCATCCCACCCGATATAGTTCATAAGCTTGACACTGTCAACTTCTGTGACCGATGCAGCAACTGCAAAATCTCCTTCAGGTATGTCAATATGCGCAGTGCCGCTAAGCACACCTTCATAAGCATGTGCGGTAAAATTTGTCAGAGCGAACCTCTTGTCCTTATATTCTATCTTGCCCAACCCGCTATCAATAGGCAGCGTTCCGAACTCTGCGTCACTAAGCTTAACATCCCCTTCCCCGGCAAGCTCAGGAAAGATGCCTGTAATCTTCCCGTTCACAGCTATTCTGCCATTTACATTCTCATTAACTTTAAGAATATCCATCAGAGTTTCAAGATAGAAATGACCTTTGCCATCCAGATTCAAAGCGAAAACCGGAATATCAGAATGTTCATCCATGGAAATACCGGCTGTACCTGACAATGTCAGTACCCCGTCTGTTTTATTTTCAGCGCCAAAAATTCTGCCGATGTCAGCTTCATGGATAATTGCCTTGCCGCTAAACTCTCCATTACCCATCCTCCAATTATTAAAGGCCGCCTCGCCGGCTGCAGCAACAGTTGAATCTGCGTATGACACGACTATTTCAGGCACCCTGACCCTGCCGTTCGCTATAATAAATCTCCCTTTAAGTTTATAATCAAGCCCGCCGAGATCATTGATATTCAGTGTTCCATTTTCAAGTTTAAAATCAAGTTGGGCAGTGTCTTTGATAAGCATATCCGCATAAAGCCCATTTCCAAGAAATGTATTCAAACCGTCATTAACCGTGTAAGTGAATTTCCCATCGGTCAACTTAAGGCTCTTCAGGCTCACATTGAACTGATCCGGGCTGGAAACTGAAAGCCCGGCTTTTATGTGGTCTACTATTTCAGCTAACTCGTCCTCAGTTATGGTCAAGTTCGGTTCTGTCAGAACAATCCTTCTTATCCTGACTTCTTTTGAAAGAAGTCCAAAGACGTCTAAATAAATTCGTGACTTTGTTATCCACAACAGCCTCTTGCCGTCCTCATCTATAAACTTGACACTCTTCCCCTGAATATAAAAAGGAAAAAGGTTGATGACAGCCTTGTCCATTATTACTTTTTTGCCGGTAACATTTTCCAGAACAGGGATTACGACCCTCTTGATAGAATTGGAAAGGTACGGGCCTCTAAAAAGAAAATGTATGATCGCAAGAATGAATACTGCTATCAGAACGCGTATTACTATCTTTCTTTTTTTATTTGTCTTAACTTCAGCCATTGATTTTGTTATGAATAATGTAAAATGATAATATGTTAATACAGCTTATCAGGCAATGCTTTTGTGTTATATTTATTTAAATAATATATTCAGTATAACAATACAAATGTTATAATACTAAACAATTATTTAAGCGTCAATTAAGTCATTACACTGCCGAAATACAAAATGTTTGAAGGATACGGCTATCTGAGATTTGTTTAATTGGGGAATAAACACTTAGTGATTATCCCCTTTACTGGTTTGACAGGGCGGTTAGCTCAGTTGGGAGAGCACCACGTTCGCAACGTGGGGGTCGGGGGTTCGACTCCCCTACCGTCCACCAGCTATCATATGTAGTCACAATAACATATATATTCATAGTAATAACATAATTGCATTGATATCCTGCATTAAGTATAATATTTCATTCATTTACCATATATAACAGGAGGACTCATGCTGAAGAAACGTGTTGTTATGCCTATGATTTTTATCGCATTATTTCTTGTTTTATTCATGTTCTCAGGCTCATATACGCGCTCATTTGCCCAGGAAACAGGGTGTATCACTTCAGATTGTCATCCCAAGCTCGATAAGGATAAATATGTTCACGGGCCTATAGCTGCCGGAGCATGTGAAGTCTGTCATGGGGCATCACCAAACCATAATTCAAATCCTAAGAAGAACAAATTCAAGCCGTTAGGCGATGTAGCCAAAAAATGCTTTGAATGCCATGATACTTTTGATCCCAAAAAGACCACTCATGCACCTGTCAAGGAAGGCGAATGTCTTGCATGTCATGACCCTCACGGCTCACCCTACAAGTTTCAGCTTAATAAAGAAGGTTCCGCGCTCTGTTTCGATTGTCATGACGATAAGATAGTGGGTGAAAAGTTCGTTCACGGGCCTGCGGCTGTGGGAGGATGTATCGCATGCCATGAACCCCATACTGCAAATTACAACAAAAACCTTAAGGCTCAAAGCCCCGCTCTTTGTTACACATGCCATACTGACAAAGCTGCCGAGTTCCAGGATGCCAAGGTTATTCACACTCCGGTAGCGGAAGACTGTGTAAACTGTCACAACCCGCACTCCGCTCCCAAAAAATATATGCTTTCTGATGAAGCCCCGAACCTCTGCTATGGATGTCATACTGATATGAAAGAGTGGGTAAGCAAAGTAGCTAACAAACACGGGGCTATTGACAAGGACAAATCCTGCCTTAACTGCCACGAACCGCATATTTCAAATATCCCTAAGATGCTCGCAAAACCCCCTATGGATCTGTGCTTAAGCTGCCATAATCAGGACAGAAAAACCCCAAGCGGAGTCATTGTAACCAATCTAAAAAAACTTCTTGATGAGAACAGTGATCATCATGGCCCGATAAAACAGAAAGACTGCTCCGGATGTCACAACACACACGGCTCGGATAATTTCAGAATGCTGAGAGAATTTTATCCAGCTTCTTTTTATGAGCCTTTTTCCGCGCGCAACTACGCACTATGTTTCAGCTGCCATGAGGAATCGATTGTAAAGGACCTGGAGACTACAACACTTACAAACTTTCGCAACGGAAAAGTTAACCTGCATTTCAAACACGTTAACAAGCCTGCCAAAGGCCGTACCTGCCGTTCGTGCCATCAGACACACGCCAGCAATCATCCCAAACATATAAGGGATTCAGTTCCATTCGGTTCATGGGAAGTCCCTATTAACTTCAAGAAAACAAATGAGGGCGGCAGCTGTCTGCCCGGCTGTCACAAGATCAAAGAATATAACAGGACAAAAATGGTAACAAACGAATGATATTATCAATTCTATTGTCAATAATACTTCTGCTAAGCCCTATTGCATACGCTGATGATATTCAGGCCGGTGACGCAGCTCCTGATTTCAGGCTGATGACATTAAAAGGCGAGGTTCTATCATTAACTGACTATAGAAACAGCATCCTGGTTTTTATTTACTGGAATCCGGAACATAAACGTTCAGCCCTTGCCCTTAATGATGCTCAAAGTATCTTCAATAAATACGGCAAAAAGGGTGTTCAATTTGCTGGGATAACGGCTGACGCCGGCAAAAAGGATGTTGTCCTGAATATTGTTGATACTGACAAGATTGAGTTCCCTATTCTTTTAGATAACGAGAGAAAGGTATATGATAATTATCAAATACGTGTTTACCCCACTACAGTGATCATCGATAAAGAGGGCAAACTTTCATATATACTTCCCGGACATCCCCTTACTTATGCAGCTGCGCTTGAAGGCTATATCAGGTTAGCTTTAGGAGAGATCGATAAGGATTCACTGACTGAAATTCTATCGCCCGGAAAAGAGGATGTTGATGAATCTGCGAATGAAGCAGAGAGAAGATACAACCTTGCTCTGGAATTTGCAGGCTCAGGACTTTCAGGCCAGGCAATTGAGACAGTAAAAAAATCTATTGAGTCAAAGCCCGATATCGCAAAGTCTCATATACTGCTGGGCTTTCTGCTGCTTGGGAATAAAGAAGCTGATCAGGCCCTTTCAAGCTTCGACAAAGCCATCGAGCTGGATCCTGACTCCAAAGATGCTAAAACAGGTCTTGGCGAGGTTTATATTCTTAAAAATGAACTTGATAAAGCTATTGAGATCCTCACTTCGGCAACAGTAGCAAACCCCTACTCTCAAAAGGCTTATTATGATCTGGGAAGGGCCTATGAGTTAACGGGTGAAAAAGACAGATCAATTGAAATGTATAAAAAAGCAGTACATAACATATTAGAAAAGAACCTGCTCCCATCATCTTTTTCAAAATGCAAGTAAGATATCTCTATCTGCCTATCATTCTGTCATTCCTTATCCTGCTGAGTCAAAATGTATCCGGTGAACAAAAGATCATTACGATTAATTACCCGCCTGACAAGACGATTAGGGAGTTCTTTGATGCCGGCATCTCTTTAAGTGTGCCTTTAAGCCTGGTAGACAAGATACATGTAAAAGCAGAAAACAACATTGAGGGCGATATCATACCTGACAGCAAATTTGAGTGTTTCAATGTTCCCTTGATCTACGGATTGAACAGTATCACTATAACAGCTTATAAAAATAACAAAACATTAGAACAAGTCATATTAACTATCTTCCGCCGTTCAGACATTGAAAGCTCCTATAAAAATCCACCTTCTGATTTCACAAAAGACCTGTTTCATATGAATGCCCGTAAAGAATGTTCTGCCTGTCATGAACTTACTCCCAGGGAAGCGGATAGAACGCCTGTTAATATTGCTACATATTCAGAGTTATATTTCAAGGATAATTTATCTTATATAAGCAAGACGTCAACATGCTATTCATGCCATAAAAAGATTACATCTTATCCCTTTGTACACGGCCCGGCCTCCGTGTGGAGCTGCCTAAGCTGCCACAACCCTGAGAGCATCCCAAGATACTCAGTTAAGCAACCCGAATCCGATGTCTGTTTTGGGTGCCATACGGAACAAAAAACTGAATGGAAAAGCAAAAAGATCATCCACGGCCCTGTGAACATTGGACGGTGTGCAATCTGCCATAGCCCCCACTCTGCTCCGAATGAATATAATCTCGTCAAACCGGTCTGGGATCTCTGCACGAGCTGCCATGACGATAAAAAATCAGGACAGCATATCGTTGGAGGAATGTTCTTTAAGGATGGGCATCCTACAAAGGGAAAACCCGACCCTGTAAGGCCGGGAAAGGAACTGTCTTGCGCAAGCTGCCACAACCCGCATGCATCAAATTTCCCAAACCTGTGGGCACTCGAAGCTCAGGGGCCATTTGATCTATGTCTGAAATGCCATAAATATTACTATAAATAGCAATAAGATTATTGCTCTCCACTCAGCCCTGCAATTCAATTTCTATTTCTGAATTTTTTCTACTCTGTCATCCGGATCATGATAATATTTGAACCTGAAAAGAGCATCAAGCCCGTGGCAGTCAATACAGATATTGTTATAGCTCACATTTCTTAAGAAGCTGTTTGTGACATCACCATCAAGGTTTTTATTCGGCCCTTTTTCTTTCAGAACAGGGTTCCATTGATGGGCGTTATGGCATGTAGGGCATGATATATTGCCTACACTTATGTAACTACCGTTCTTCTCATCAAACAATGGAGAAAAGTCTATGGAATGTTTATCAGCCCTTAAAATATTATCAACAAGCATGCCAGTGGGATGAGTTGCGATAGGAGGGATCTTTGCTTCAGCGGATTGGCCTTTTGAATGGCAACTGATACACAACGACTCCATAAGGCCACCGCTCACATAATTAAGGATATAGGGTCTTGCCCAGAGCTTAAAGCTGCTTGGGCCGTTATGCACCAGATGGCACGCGCTGCATGCCCCGGATTCAGCTGCAGTATGGCCATTAACATTTTTTTCATCCGGAGCAGTAATATTCAGGTCATGGTCTGTTCCTACAACCAAACTCTGTTTGGCATGGCAATTAACACAGAGCCGGGAAGAATAAGAATTATCCAGCCTCAGAAAACTATTTCTTGAATCACCCTCAATCTTTGAATGATCTTCAGTGATTATATCATCCGGGTCCCAGCGATGGGGGTCATGACAGGTCTGGCATGTCATAAGCCCGTTTTTTGATACTTTACCGTTAAAATCAAAAAGCGGGAGAGTCGTATCAATCTCTTTTTCAGATGGCATGATATTAACCGGATGAGAGTAATCTTTTACGACTTTTTTTCTGGCAATACCTTTATCATTATGACAATTTACACATAAATCCTGAACAACAACCCCGCTTTTTATTTCTATAGGCCTTGCCCATAGATAGTTCTGCTGTCCCCCGTGAACAAGATGACAGATCCCGCATAGGCCCGATTCGCCAGGCTTCTGCCCCAGTATATTCTTTTCGTCAGGTGCAACTTTGTTCATATCATGTTTGGAATTTTTGATAGAAAATTTCCCACTATGACAGCTGCTGCAAAGTTCCGGGGAAGGCTTTCTGAGAAAAGATGTATTAATATCCCCCTTCACTTCCTTTCTTATCTCCCCTTCCGTCGAATCCGAACGCCATCTGTGCGGGTCATGGCAAGTGGCACACGTGATCTCGCCGTTTTTATCCTGAGCGCCGTAAATATTAAAAAGAGGGAGATCAAGTTTTTCTTTTTCAGCGCTTATTGTAGTCAAGATAATCTCTGAATCCGATTTCTTTTTTTCAAAAGGACTCACATCAACCGGGTGTCTGTAATCGTCCGGGATTTTCTCTTCAGCTATATTTTTTTTACTGTGGCAGCTCAGGCATAGGGATGTCGTATAATCTTTTTCAATATAAAGTTTTCTGGCAGCCTTATGAGGCAGATGGCATGAGGAACATACGCCTGCTTCAGAAACGGTCTTGCCGTCAAGGTTCTTTTCACCAGGAGCAGAATTCGCAAGATTATGCTTAGTCTGTTCTATATATTTTTTATCTGTATGGCAGGTAAGGCAGAGGCCTGAACCTTCGTCCTTTATTATCAGCAAGAGTTGTTTCTCAATCATATTATTGTGCACCTTATGACATGTCTGGCAGATAATTTCATTATTCGGCCCCAGCTTTGCTCCTTTTCTAATCAATTCATCCGGTATTCTCACCTTTTCAAATCTTGAGTTAACAACATGGAACGGTTTTCTCCTGCCATCATCCGTAAAAATATTCTTGTCCCTGTGGCATTCAAGGCATAAGCCTGAATTACTGGAGCTCTCGATCAAAAAACTCTCATTAGGTGAACCATGCACAGTATGGCACGTTTCGCAAATGATCTGATTCTTCTCCTCACCCTCTTTAGACCCATAACCAAAAAGCTTCTGAGGCAGGATAAAATCTTTCCGCACTCCTATCGGATGATTGCCCCGGTCGATTCCGCCGTCTTTTTCAGGATGGCACATGATACAGATACTTGAGTTCTTGTTTGATGCCCTAAGAAATATCGTCTTCTCAATTCCCATCTCACTTGAAACACCATGTGCAGTATGACATGTTGAGCATTGCATTTTACCTGCTTCATCCAAGGGGAAAATCTCCGGTATTTTCATATCAGGCGGAGGCACCCTGTTTATCTTGTGCCTGTGGTCATTATAAACTCTTGCCCTCGAATCAACCACGCTGCCATCATGACATGAAAAGCACATCTCAGGCTTTGATTCAACCTTGCGTGACTCAAATTCAACCAGATCCGAACCCTTATGTTCTAAATAAAAAGTGTCGATCCACCTGTAATGACATATCGCGCATTCTTTTGCAGAATCCGGATTCATGGACACATTATTGCTGCCATAAGAACTGACAGCAAAAAATGATAAAAGCCCCGCGAAGAAAAATGAAGAGAAACGTTTATTCAACAGCAGCATTGTTTAACGATCATATTTATTAATTTATTATCTCGTATCAGGTTTAACTTCCGCATCATCAGTTTCATTTTCATCTTCAAGTTTGAACACACTGACCTTTTCGCCAAACATCTCAACAACGTAGAGCCTGTTATTTTTATCAATAAAGAGCCCCGTCGGGGTCTTAAATTTTTTCACAGCCTTTCCCGTTGAATCACCGATTACTGAATAAAAAGTGCCGCGCTCATCAAATACCTGGATTACACCCATATAACTGTCACTCACGTAGATACGTTTATTGCTGTCAATGGCTATCCCCTTCGGCCTGAAAAACTCCCCTTTTTCAACTCCCCACGCTCCGATAAACTCTACGAATAATCCCTCAGGATTCAGTACTTGCACCCTTGTATTGATCACATCCACCACATACAGGTATTTTTCATTATCAAGTGTCATAAGAAAAGGGTAACGGAATTCCAGCTTTTCTGTTCCGGGAACGCCATATGAATTAATCTTCTTCAATGTCTTTAGATCATATACAAGTATGCAATGATTATTATTGTCAACAACATAAAATACGCCCCTTGACTCATCAACTGAGACATCTGTCGGGTCAGAGGTGATTCCGTCATTTGACGTAATTTCGACTTCAGTTATAAAGCCTCCGTCAGATTTAAAGATCTGCACTCTGTTGTTCCCCGAATCAGCAATATAGACATTGCCTGAGTTATCGATTCCGATTCCCATGGGGAAATCAAATTCACCGCTCCTCGATCCTTTCCTTCCAAAGGAATACAGATAAGTTCCTGAGTGGTCAAAGACCTTGATTTTGTTGTTAACACCATCTACAACATATATTAATCCGTTATATGAAACGGCAACATCACTCGGCTGACTGAAATTATAGGATATGTCAAACAGATGCCTGACCCTGGTAAGCTTTATGGCATGGGCAGTGCCGGTTAGAAAAAAGGAGGAAACCAGAAAAATAATTAATATTGCTGAAGGATTGGCTACTGATAGATATCTAAATATTCGGGATAACATACTTATAAAAGTATATTATATTCCGTCACATTCTGTCACTTATATTTATTACAAAACAAATACATATGCGTTAATAAAACCCTACATCCTGCCCTCCTGTTTTCTTTCCTGCTCCTTAACCTGCTCACCCGGGTGCAGCATTCTCGGCATGTAAAACTCAGTATATTTTTTGATCATGCCTACAACTTCTGTACTTAATATCGAATCTATCCTGTCCCTTGGATATCCGAGTTCCAGCAGAGGAAGTAGCGGCGATTCTTTCTGATGACAGTCCTCACATATATATGGCTGTTTGGTGACAATTTCATGGATCATTTTTTTGGCCTTTGACTTCTGCGCTTCAGTAAGTTCTTTCTCCCTATCTTTTAATTCCTTAACAAAGTCGATACGATCCTGAGAGTCAACCCGTTGCTCTTCTCCCATTTTATTAATATCAATCTGAATAATTTTTGCATTATATGAGCCGGCATTATTTCTCAGTACCGGGCTTGGAACCAACTCTCCCGTTTTCCTGTCATACCATTTATAAACTCTGGGACTGCTCCCTTCGAGCTTAACATGACAGGTTTGACAGGCAATAAAAAATGCATGCATATTAAGAAAAGCCCTCAACTCCTTGACATGATCATGTGGCATATCACCATGACACTTGATACAATATGATCTATTGTCAGGCCCTATATCAAAACCTATGTGATGAAAATGTCCTTCAATCCTCTGCTCTTCAATGACCCTGTATCCGAGATAATGTTTCACCCTCTCATCGCTTTCAAGTATTATCCTCTCAAATTTAGTCTTTTCCGCCTCGCGCTTTCTCTTTTCTTTAATATCTGTAACCTCTTTGAGTGCTTTCCTCTGCTCATATTCCTCAATAATATGATGAAAAGTGACATTCCATATAACAATGATAAAGCCGATCGTTAAAAACATAAAAGCTATGACATATAATTTATACAAGACGTGTTTCATTGCTTACCTGCCTCATCAAAAGAGACTTCTGAATGAGATCCATGCGGAGGGCGTATTTCTTTTTCAAGGCCGGCTTTCTTCATGACCTCAACATAGTATTCATAATGTTCTTCTATCATCAGTTCTTCAGGCAAATAGCCTGTAATATATGCCATCCCCATCGGAAAAACCGATATGGAAAAATGAACGTTATACCAATGCCAGATGAATAAGAAAAGCGCGGCAAGGAGCGCCTCATCGCTGTGAGCAATTATAGAGAAATTGATGACAATACCAGGGACGATCTTTGTTGCAACTACCTTGTTCCACATAATAAGGCCTGACAATCCAATTACGACCATACCCCAAAAAGGAGCCCAGTAATCGAATTTCTCCTTCCATGTGAAAAGACCGCCCTCGGGTCTTTTATTCGTTATAAACAACAGATACTTAAAAAGATCCTTTATATCCCTCACATCGTTCATGTTTGGCACAAGCGGCTGATTCGCGAGCAATTTCAAAAACATTCCGGCAGTGAGACGCCCTTCTCTGATTTTCAACGGGACGATCTGAAATTTATAAATGACAAATGCGAGATAAAATATATGGTAAATAAAAAGGATCAGCAGGACGCTGCCAGCCGCTTTATGAACAATCGGAGCGGTATTTATTCCCCCAAATAATTTATATAGATAAGGAGCCCAACCTGCATTATGAAACTTCAAAGGCATCCCGGTTAATACAAGTAATATTACTGACAATGCGAGTACTATGTGCTGGAATCTCTGATTCCTGGAAAACCTGTAAAAATACCTTTGCCCGTTTAGTGTTTTTATAACAGGATATTTTTCCATTGCCTCATCTTCTCCTTCTTATCACAGCGTCCGGAAATAATCTTCTTATCAGATCCAGAAAAATAATAACCATCAAAGGCAACAGCGTACCTCCGGTAAGAATTATGAAAAAGAGAGTGAAATAATACTGCACCGGGCTTTGTTCCAGATTGAATTCCGCATGAACCTTATAGCTGGCAAATTGCGGAGATGCCCCGGGATGACATTCGACATTAGCACATGCTTTATATCTGTTTTCCTTATATGTAATTGATACAGGGTCTGTATGATTCATCATCTGGTGGACGGATTCACCCGTATTTACATGGCAATCGAGACAGTCAGGAACTTTTTCATTAAAGTAACCTGCTGCTTTCCCATGAAAGGTCTCCCTGTATGAAAAAACCGCCCTGGTGCTCAAACCATGCCTTTCAACCAACAGGGGATCATCATGACACCTGGCGCATACCTCGGCAATATTAATAGGATTTCTGGTTCTATGCAGCCTTGTCGTGACATGGTTATAAAATCTCAAGATAAATTCCTCTTTCTTGTGGCAGACTCTGCACCTCCCGAGCGCGGTGTCAGAAATACCGGGACGCACCTGTTTGAAAAATGAGAGGGGCCTGTATAAAGGTTCATCATGACAATTTTTGCAGGTGGGCATATCTTCCTGATATTTTTTCGGCATTCCATATTTATCTACACTGGCATGAACGCTCTTTTTTACATAAGTATCAACATCTTTATGAGAGAACTTTTGTTCACTTGAAGGCTCTATTATATGGCACTCTATCAGGCAGTCGACTTTATTTACGGGATCATGCGGTATCTTCTTGATATCTGCATGACATCCCTCACATTTAACTTTTTGATGAATACTGATATTGAAAATCTCTTCATTGACATAAAGAAGCTTCATTTTGCCTTGCTCATCAATCCTGCTCAGGCCGGGGTATTTATGACATAAAAGACAGTTGCCTACATCAGCGGAGAAAATATCCTGGGGGGTAAAAACACTTAATGCGACAAAAATAAATCCCAAGACAAAAAATATTACTTGTTTTCTTTGTCCCATATTATTTTTTACAACAAAAACAACGGTTAGTAAAATAATAAATAATAATAGGATTATATATCAGTATGTTACCTGGTTTACCCTTTATAAATACCTTACAGCCAAAGAAGGATGGTGTCAATGGATATGAGTTAGTTCCTGCAATAAATCTAAAAGCCTATTTAGGAGTTGTTTGAGGGACTCTGTCTTCAAGGTCATGAAAAAACTTATACCTGAAAAGAGCATCAAACCCGTGACAGTCAATACAGATATTTTTGTAGCTAACATTCCTTAGAAAACTGTTTGTGGCATTACCCTCAATATTTTTGCCGACACCTTTGGTTTTTGATAAAGGGCTCCACTGGTGTGCATTGTGGCATGTGGGGCATGAAATATTGCCGACATTAGTGAAATTTCCGGTCTTATCATCAAACAACGGCGCAAAATCAATCTGTTCTCTTTCACATCTCAGAATATTATTTACCAGTTTATCCTTAGGATGCGTAGCGATTGCCGGGATCTTCGCTTTCGCTATCTTATCCGCTGAATGGCAGCTGTTGCATAAAGATTCAATAACTCCTCCCTGAAATGAATAAGGCAGGTAAGGCCTTGCCCACAACTTTATCTGGTTAGTACTGTTATGAACAAGGTGGCAGGCTCCGCACTGTCCTGATTCATTGACTGTCTGGCCGAGCAGGTTCTTTGCATCAGGCGCTGTAACATTAAGGTCATGGTCAGTTCCGTCAACAAGAGCCTGATCTTTGTGGCAGCTCTCACAAAGGTCCGATGTAGGGGAATTAGGTTTCCTGAGAAAACTGGTGCAGGCATTGCCTTCAACATTTTTATATTGATACTCTTCAATAAAGGATGAGTTTTTAGGATCCCACACATGAGGGTCATGACACGAAAGGCAGACGAGTTTACCTTCAGGTGTTTTGCTCCCCGCATCATCATAAAGCGGCAGATTTGTGATTATTTTAAATTTATCAAGTGTAACGTCTAAAGGATGATAATAATCGCCTATAAGCTTTGCCTTTGCCGGGCCTTTATTATTGTGGCATACGCTGCATAGCTGGGCTGTTATATTCCCTTCAGCAAGCTTCTTTGACCACAGCCGGTATGAAGCCGCGTTATGCGGCAGATGGCATGCGCCGCAAGGACCTGAAGACTTTGTATTAACCCCTTGAATATTCTTCTCTTCAGGTGCTGTCACTTCAAGATTATGGTCAGAATATATCAATTGCTTCTTATCAACATGACACCCTGTACAGAGGCTTGATCCTGAGGTGTTGGATATTCTAAGGAAACTGTTTGATGAATCACCTTCCACATCTTTGCCGCCTTTATTGCTTAAATTTTCCGGATCCCACTTATGAATATCATGACAGGTAAAGCACTGTACATTCCCATTAGAGATCTTTGCTCCTTCAGCAGAGAAAAGAGGAAACTCCGCAGGAATATTTGTTGAGGAAGCCGGGGCAATATTGATAGGGTGTGAGAATGTACCTACTCCTTTTATTTTATATCCTGAATCCTCTGCATGACATGTAAGGCACATCTGGGCAGCAGGATTGCCTTTGCCCATGGTCCTGGCCCACAGTCTTTTGCCGGCAGCGAAATGAGGAGAATGGCACGCGCCGCAAGGGCCTGATTCAGACGGTGTCTGCCCTTTCAAATTCTTTGAATCAGGCAGTGTCAGGCTTAAGTCATGTTTTGTTCCGGCAATGCTCTTTTTGTCTTCATGGCATATCATGCAGAGACTTGAATCATCATTCTCGGTTATTAGCAGTTTTTTCCCTTTTGCGCCATGAACCCTGTGACATGACTGACATATCACTTTGTTTTTATCAGATGCCTTAACACTGCCGTTTTCAAATAACTTATCAGGCAGTTTCATTGAGTTTATATGAACTGGGTGGCTATTAGAGCTCCTGAAATTAGCCTGGTCAACATGACACATCTCGCACAGGCTGGAGTCGATATTGACCTCTCTGAAAAGCGATGTCTTGGTATTTTCAGCAGTAGCTGCAGCGCCTTTGCCATGAGCAGAATGGCATGTGCCGCAATAGATCTCATTCTTAACGCTCAGTGGAAATGAATCAGGAACATTGACCTTACTTGAAGGCTTGACAAACACAGGATGCCTGTTAAATCTCCATGTTATATGACGCGAATCATTCACATAGCCGTCATGACAGCTGTAACATATCTCCTCAGAGCTTTCTACTCCCTGGGTGTCTTTCTTAAGAACATTGCCAGACTGCCACGGTATCAGGGTCTCTTCAGATTCCCTGAAGTCATCCATCCATGTTAGATGACACATACTACAGTCCCGTTTGGCTGAAACATCCATAGCAGCAGACTCAGAAGCCAATGCAGAAAAAATAATTATGAGCAATGAGAACTTAAATAATCTATTTATATAAAACATAAAATAATTGTAATAAGCAGAAACCTAAAACCGTTAATCAACTATTTTCAATACCGTGATCTTATTTGCAATCATCTCAACTACCATCAGCCTGTTGTTTTTATCAACGAAAATACCGACAGGTGTTTTAAATACCCTTTTTTTATTATTTTCACATATCACACCGTCAAACTGGCCCTGATCATTAAATACCTGAACAACACCCATATAGCTGTCACTGACAAATACCCAACCCTGATGTGAGAGTGCAATGCCTTTAGGCCTGAAAAAGTCACCCTGATGTACCCCCCATGAACCTATATCATTAATATAATTGCCTGTAGGAGAAAATTTCTGTGCCCTGGTATTTAATACATCAACAACAAAAACTTCATTATTAGCGTTGCTGGACATCGTAGCCGGATATCTGAAATCACCCGATGCTTCTCCAAACTTTCCCCATTTATATTTAAATTTCCCCTTAAGATCATAAACCTTTATCTCATGATTATTATTGTCAGAAACATAAATATTGCCGTTACTGAATTTGGTTACAAGAACATCTACCGGCTCTGAAGGGTTTCTGTCTGAATCAAGTTTAGTGCTGAACATATATAAGAAATTCCCTTCAGGATCAAAGACCTGAATCCTGCGATTGCCTGTATCCGCAACATATACTCTCCCATCAACATCTACATCGATGCCGAGAGGCATTTTAAATTCTTTATCTCCTGATCCTTCTTTGCCGAATGTAAACTTGAAACTTCCATTACTGTCAACCGCAATAATCCTGTTGTTAACACCATCGACAATATAAATATTCCCATTCGGCCCATCTGAGAGATCACTAGGCTGATCCATATCACCAGTGATATTAAAAAGGAATCTCGTATTAACACAATTTAATGCCAATGACACGTCAGGAAAGCAAATTATAAGAAAGGCAGATATAAATAAAATTATCAGAGAATCTCTATTCATAAAATAAAACCCTTTACGATAAGGCAAAGCTCCATAAATGGAACGACGATAATTATAAATAACCGTCTGCGACATGGTCTCTGCAGTATTTTAAAGAAACTTCCCCCCCTTTAAAAAAAGGGGGGGAAGAAAAAAAGATTTTCAAACTATTTGTTATTAATAAAACTAAATAGCAAACAGCTGCAAAACCTACTCATCCTTGAACAGATTAGGCAGGTAGAACATTTCATACTTAGTTATCATTCCTGTAATATTCAGCTGCTCCAGATCAACGATCCTGTTAGCAGAAAACCCGAGTTTATTAAAATCAAGGATACTGTTTCTGTCATGGCACTTTTTACATTCATGACCTTTTGGCTTGATATTGACATGAAACTTCTTCTTGACGTTGTCGCGCTCATTAGGAGTCAGCTTATCCCGTATCTTCACATAATCCAGAGCTAACGGGGCATCCTGCTTCTGCATTGTTGATTCAAACTCTCCTCCTTTTTTAAAAAAAGCTGAGATCTTTGAAAACTTATCATTCACAACTGCAAGATTTCCGGTCTCTGAATCATAACTCGTACCAAAAAAAGGTCCTTTTGGGCTTGAATCCATTGGGTTATACCATGCATACACCGTCTGTATACCCGACCTATCCTCAATATGGCAGGCCTCACAGGTAAAAAACTGTGTGTGCATATTCAAGAGCGCCCTGACCTTCTTGCTCTTGCTATGCGGATAATCAGAGTGGCATATGAAACAGACAGGCCGCATATCTTCAGGCATCTCGGGAAATTCGGCTATATTATGAAAATGCCTGTGCTTCTCCTGCTCCTCGAGAAATTTAACTTCTTCCATTATGAGCGAGCGATTCTTTTCTTCTATCTTCTCCTTGAAAGGAGTAAGTAAAGCAGGCCCGTGTGGAGAAAATGTCAGATGATAAAAAACAGTAACTATTACAGTTAGGG
The DNA here is from genome assembly GCA_016207885.1 of Nitrospirota bacterium. Lineage (NCBI taxonomy): Bacteria > Pseudomonadati > Nitrospirota > Nitrospirota bacterium. The sequence goes on from JACQZE010000006.1 coordinate 146,666, forward strand.
TTATTATCTTAAAAATTAAACCGATAATGTAAACACTCTTTGGATGATTCAGTCTTACAGGTCTCCCGGACAATTTAAGCTTCACCTCCTTCTGTCTTATATCCTTTCTCTTTTAAAACACTCTTCAAATACTCCCTTTCTTCAGGATTATTTTTAAGATCCTCGATATATTCAAGAAAATGCTCCTCAATCTGATGCTCTCTGGTAATCCTGCCTGTCAGGAAAGTCCACTGGAGAGGAAATCTGCCAGGCACCAGATGCACGTTGGACCAGTGCCAGAATACAACCACCGATGCAGCCATAATAGCCTCATCAGCATGCATAAGCCTCGCGAGATCCTGCGCGAACCTGGGATTAGGCCAGAACTCTGCCATGGCTTCAGGGAAAAGAAGTGTGGTACCGGCAACTACCAAAACAAAAGTTCCCCAGATTATCGCTAAATAATGTAATTTCTGTTTATACATAAATTTCCCCATCTTAGGACGGTACTTCTCTTTTCCCAAGAAATACCTGATATCATGTTTCAAGTCATTCCAATCCTTCAGTGTGGGTATCTGAGTACGTATAATGTCAAATTTCTTCTTGCTGAGCTTATCATAAGTTCCTATTATCAGCGTGAACACATGATACACAGCAACAAATATCATAATTCCTGCAGAAATCCTGTGTATCACCCTTGCAACATCAGGACCTCCGAGTGGAGCGAGTATTAGCGGTGCCCAGAATAGATCTCCAAAATGCAATGAAAGGCCGGTAGATGCTAAGGTAATAAATGTTATAAACATCAGCAAGTGCTGTATAACGATGTGGATTGAATACCGGGGCAAGTCACCGAGTGGATCTGAAAGAACATGTTTATAGATATCCCTCGGAATATGACCGACTCCCTCGACATAATGCATATAATCACTATCTGCAGTTGAATCATTTGCAGAAGTCACAACTGTTTCAGACGAAGTTGCCATGTTACCTCCATTTATCAATTTATAATCTAAAATCCTCTTTTAGACTTTCCACGCCATGATGTACCGTCTTTTATCTGCCACTTTATTCCGTCCTTTTTTCTGCCAATTGTTTCTATAAGAGCCAGGCCAAGAAGCCCGAAGATTGATCCATAAAGGACAAACCCAAGCTGGATCTCAAGAAAATGGAGAAAAGGCTTCTCATTGCTGGTGATACCTGAATGTACATCTATCTGAACAAATTTGGCATTAACATCAAGATGGCATTGCTGACACGTCCTTTTAAGATTATTTTTATTCACAGTGGATGCTGCCTCATCCTTTTTGTATATGTCATGAATTTTGCTTGTGGCATGACAGCTTACACAATCAGCAGTCATCTCCGAGCCTAACGAAACAGCTTTGCCATGAATGGAACGCTTATATGTTTCAACAGATTCAATGCTCTCGTTAGAAACCCCAAACCTCCTCATTTTGTCAGCATCTTCATGACAGTTTTTTGAGCAGAGTTCGACAATCTCCTGACGGGAACGGGATGTCTTGTGTCGCAGGCGATGAGTAATATGTTTGAATGCCTGTGTAACACCCTTTTCCTCATGACAGTTGAAGCATCTCTGCAAAGTTGAACTCGCTACCCTTTCCTCATCAACTTTTGTATAACGCGGATTAAGGTGGCAGTATTTACAGTAAGGCTTTGCAGCCTTAAGTTCTTCAGAATCCGTGCTTTTGGAGCCGTGAACGCTCTTGTTGTAAGTCTCAATTATAGCCTTGTGAGAAAAGTTCTCTTTTGCAAAAGGCGGCTTGATATGGCACTGATTGCCGCAGTTAACCTCTTCAGTTATTGGGTCATGCGGAAGATTCTGTATAGAGGTGTGACAATCCCTGCATGGCACATTTCTGTGGACAGTTTCGTTGTAAATATATTCATCAACATTGTAATTTCTTTTTCTCCCTTGTTCATCGATCCTGCCCAAAAAACGGTATTTGTGGCACATCAGGCAATTTTCACTATCAGCAGCATTGGCAGGAGAAACAAAAACAATACATAAAAACAGCAGCAAAAAAACAAATAATGAAATAAAAGTTATGCCTTTTAAATGTTTCAAACCTCCACCCCCTTGATTTATTTCTTATGACACGCCCTGCATATCTCACCTGTCATGCCTGATAAACGAAGCCTGTATTTCTCGCTTGCGCCTTTTGCAGAAGCCTTTTTGACAGGCAACACACCTTTTTCATGTGGATTGTGACATGTAACGCAGGTAACCTCACCTTTTTCGTTTAAAGGCAAAATAATTTTATAATTCTTCTCCGACTCTTTGATATTCTCCAACGTCGCGGGAGAAGGCGCATGAAGATGGTCAGCGTTTATGGGATGGGATTTACCCTTTTCCGGGTGACATCTAAGGCATAAAAAAGTAAAATTTCCTATAAGTTTAACTTTATGGCCTGACAAAGTCTCCTTATATGAATCTGTCTTCTCATTAGGCATTTCAAGGTGACAGTAGAGGCATTTCTTGCTGATTATATTTTCATACTCATCAATCTGATTATGAGGGTTAAGTTTTGTATACTCATCCTTGTCATGACAGTTAAAACAAATATCGGTTCTGTGCAGAAAAGGCCCGCCCCTGAGAAAATTTCTATTAAAGAGCTTCAAAACAACTCTATCCTGACACTGTAAATATATATCGTGGCAGGTAATACATGTAATCTCTCCATTAGACAAAGGAAAATTATCAGGTATCTTGGACTTCTTCTCTTCGGATGGTTTTATAAAAACAGGATGAAGGTATGTCCCGGGCTCAAACTCGTGGCACCTGCAAGTCCGAATGTAATCATTACCGAACTTCAAGTGTTTCTCTTTTCCTTTTTCAGGTATTTCCGAATGGCATTCTTCACAATAGTCACCTGTGAAGTGAATATCGGTATCAAACGTAATTTCCTGTGCAAAAGCTGTTCCCATAGTCATTAATAAAATTGGGATTAAAAAAAATTTCATATATACCAATTCAAATACAAATTAATTTATGATACACAGTGATGTAAATAAAAGGAATTTAAAAGATATTAAAAAGTTATAAGCATTCTTTATGAATCGGTGAATGACAGCGAGGATTTTTGACGTATTATAATTATGTAATTTGTTATAAGTTAAAGCTAAATTGCTCAGCCTCTTTTATAGCACCCAGGACATCCTCCATCTGAAAAGGCTTGTTAATGCATTTAAATGCTCCTTCGTTCATTATGTCAGACATTATCTTTTCAGAAAAATAAGCTGATGTGATAATAACAGGGATCCTTATCCCGCTTTCCTTCATCTTAATCAAGACCTCCATACCGCTCATGTCCGGCATAAAGAGATCCGTAACAATAATATTATATGCATTGCTCTTAAGACTCTTAAGAGCGTCGCTGCCATTATGAACCATGTCAACATGATATCCATCAGCCTCAAAGTATTTTCTTAAGGACCAGACTATCAGCTCTTCGTCGTCAGCAATTAATATTTTTTTCTTATTCAGATTATCGACCTGGTTCATAATATTTATATAAGCAATTAATGTGCCCAAAAACATATTGATTTATTGCATAAAAATAGAGCAATGAATGGATTTAATGCGTCATAATGCACATAACCGTGACTTTTCCCACATAACTATAGAGGAAAACTGATAACTATTAACCTTAGCGGGTAAATTCCCCGCAGCTTGCTGCTGGGTAGCTCATTGTGATGCCAGTTATAGAATTGATAGTATTGACGGAAACTGGAAATATGACTTAATGCTGGAGATATATTCTTGTTTTATTTTTATTGCTATCTAATAGGTCGATATGACAACTAAGGCATCCAGAAACAGTATTATTAGCGCCATCCATCATAGCTTGGTATTTTGCTGGATTTTTACGCTTTACCTTTTCAATATGCGCGTCCATATTTGCCTTGATATCCCGTTCCAGAATAACAGAAGGTCTTGCGGTCTCTGATACAGCATAATTAATTACACCTGCTGCAAATGTTAAAACAAACAAAATCAGTAATATTAATTTATGCATTTAATATCCCCTTTACTGTTCACAACAGAGGTTCGCCGAACGGCGTACCATCAATATCCTGGTTCCCGTGAGAATGACATTCGGTACATACCCTGTATATATCTCCTGCCTCATGGCATTGAAACGACGAGCAGCCTGAAACTTGAGGGGGGATAAAGAATGGATGTGTATGGTTGCCGTCCGTAGTATCCAATCCATCATGGCATCGGACACATAAAGACATCCACTCTGTATTTTCCCTGCCAAAAGGGCCAAATCCAGTTTCAACATCTACAGTCACCTCTGCGCCATTAACTTCTTTTCTTATTAACATCAGATTCGGAGAGCCATGAGACTCATGACAGTCCGTGCAGGAAAGAACATAAGTTCCGCACTGGGCCACCTGATAAGGGTTAAGAATATCCGGGCAGCCGGCGCTTGCGGCGCCGCCACCGTGCTGCTCAGTACTCCAGCTGAACTTGTTAAGATTTCTTGCAAGAGCAGTACTGTTTATTGTGTTTGTATTATTATGACAATCAGAACAGAATGTAGCAAAATCAGTAAGGTTTGAGCCATCCTGTGTTGTAGTTGAGCCGTCAGGTTCATAATTAGTTGTTGTGCTATAGCGGTATGGCGCCTGATAGTTATATACACTCATCCTCTCTCCTGCAATATCCCCCCATAATCCCCATGCATTATTGTCAGTGCTGTGTAAAGACGGGCGTGAGACCACCCAGCCGCGTGTTGCGTCATTTTTCACACTATTCGCGGCATTCGGAGGATCTCCCTGAAGAGAATGCGGATTATGACATGCTGCACAGGGATTGGAATTCCCAGTATATCCCCATTTGCCTGTAATAAATGTCCTGATATCATCAAGGTTATGAGATGAATCAGGCGAACTGAACGAAAATGCCTCAAGAATATCATTCACTAAATCAGAAGTCCATCCCCCTGCCCTATAGCTATAGCTCCTGTTAATGATGCTTCCACCTGTTTGAAACGACCCTGAATCTTTATGGCACTCGTAGCAGATCCCGTCAGTCTGGGATATATGATTATCATAAAAAAGTTCATACGCGGAAGGAGAACCGCCAGAAGGGCCGGGTTCAGAATTGTCCACACTTGCATGCTGTTCATGACAGTGGGCACATAAACCTTTCGGATAATCAGCAGGAAACCCTGAAGCGCTTCTTTTAGCGCCATATGCGGAGCTGCCATGAGCAGAATTAAGATATGCGCCTGCACCTGCACAGTCAGGATTCAAAAGAAACAAAAACAGAAAACCGCTATAAAAGAAAAGCTTTAATGAAAATAACTTGATGCCAATATTGCTGTATATTTTCATAGAGCAATTAATCCTTTGATGTATGGCATACATTACAGCCTGAAAGAGCAGTAGATAATGTCGAATTCTTGTAGTCCCATCTCAACATCTTATAGTAAGGCGAAGCATGCGCCCGATGACAGGAAAGACACATGATGGTATCGCTCCCAGGATTAACCAAAGTTGTATCAGCCACCAGGTCCGGGGATTGCCTGGCAACCGGTGATAATAAACTGTAATTAGTATATGCTGCGTATTCACCGGCCGCAGGCAGCAAAATATCAGTAGGATGTCTTAGCCATGGTGAAGCAGTACCAACTTCAGTAATGCCGCCTTCCCATGTGTGAAAATTACCGTGGCACTCAGCGCAAAAATAACTTATTGTATCTGTCGAGCCTGCTGTGGATCCCTGATACTCGTTATGGCTCGTATTGACATTATCCTGTTCCCAATCTGTATCTTCAACTCCTTTTATCCCAAGGAGAAACCTGTAGCTTTTCGAGACCTCGGCAATGCTGCCTGTCATAGGAGAACTAAGGCCATGATGGCCGCCCATTACGGCAATCAGCTGGTCATCTATTGCGGTATCTCCGCTCTGCCTTCCGTTATGGCCGTGACATCCATATGTCCCTGAACAGTTCAACTGCTGTCCAATATCCAAACCACCGGGAGGAGTATTGCCTAAACCGTCATCCGGATTAGATAAAAATATGTTATGCCCTTTCTCATCTAACGTCGTGCCAGTATAATAAAAATTTCCGGCTGCAAGGCCTTTATTGCCGTATGAGGGTTCTAAGGTATTGTAGACGATGGGTGCGCCGGCTATCGAACTCTGCCATACAGAGGCTGAAGTAGAAGTATGGCACCCTTCGCATGAACCCCGCAACAGTGCCAGATACGGAACCGGGCTGCCATCAAAAGTTGCAGGCTGATTGCCCTGACTATTATGAATCGTATGACAGTCAGTACATAAGCTTCCGGTCATGTCCGCACTTACATCACCTTTAAAATAAAACTCTGCACTTAAGAGGCATATTAATATTAAAAATACAGATTTCATAAGATATTTTCAAAATATCTTCTTGAAACATCGAGATATATAGCAAAGAAAATGCCATTGATGAACATCAATATTGATGACACTGGATACATAAGGTCCGTTTACCATCATGTGTCAGCATATATTGGGCTTTTGCAGCGTGCATACTGTGACATGTGATACAGGTGACAGGCTGGCCGTTGCGCACATCTATTACATCGGGGCCAAGCGGATGAGTGATCTTATGCTCGGTCTCATGGCATTCGTTGCATAATACGAACTCATCTTCCCTGAAATTAAGTTTCCGGGTGGAATGTTTTGGCACATGGCACTCAAAACATTGCCTATTCTTTATAGGCGCGCACTCCCTCTTGGACTTCAGCGCCTTCTCCATAAATACCGTTCTCTTTTCAGTATCCTGATGACATGCAGTACACATCTTCCCCTCGTCTACGGTCATTTCCTTCCTGTTGGAAGAGTGAGGAGTATGGCACATTGAACAAGAGTTGCTGGAGTCTTTCCCGTGAACATCTGATTCAATGATTAATGCATCTTCTTTATGACAGCTTAAACATAGCTTCTCACCTTCAAGCTTGGTTGTTATTTTACCGCCTTCGCTGAATGGCTTATGGCACTTATCACACTCTTTCTTTATAAACATCTTATGGCCGTAAGGGCCCAACACACCCTTATCATCAGAGCTGTGGCCTGAGTGGCAGGAAATGCAATTCATATTCCTGGTCACTGAAGAGATCGACACATTGCCAGCCTTGCAATTAATAAGGGTATGGCATTTCTTACAGGTCTTACCCGGCTCGCCAACCAGCAGATTAGCCTCCTGAGAACCATGCGCATTATGGCAGGCGGAACATTCCCCTTTCTTAAATGGGCGGCATGCATAGGTTCTCTCAAGCTGTAGTTTAAGATCCTCATGACATTCCAGGCACATCTCTTTTTCATCCTTTTTTATAAGGCCTTTGTTCTTGCTGCTGTGAGGATCATGACATCCCGTACATAAACCGTCCCTGATGGCGCTATGCTGCCGGGCATTATTTACAAGCTTTTTAATAGAATCATGACATCCAAGGCAAAGAGGGTTTATGTCTCCTCTGATGAGCCCCCTGTCCTTGCTTACATGAGGATTATGGCAGGCACTGCACTTACCCTGTTTAAAGAGAAAATGCGTGAAATTATCAGAAAGCCTCTCCTTAAGTCCATTATGGCATTTAAAACATGAAGCAGGCTCCTTCGATTTAAGCCTGATCTCAGCATGGGAATAACTGCAAAAAACCAAGCAAAGCGCAAGCATGCCAGCAAGCATTAATGAAAATACAACTGTTTCATCTGAACTCTTTCCAAGGAAAACTCGTTTAACTATGGTTTTATTCATGGCATTCCTCACATTTACCTCTGTTAAAGGGCTCATGCAGAACCTTCTTCAAAAGCCCCGGCCCTTCTGTAACATGAGGCTCATGGCAGCTGCCGCACTGAGTAATGTCATTAAGCGAAGTTCTATGTGCCTTGAGAAGGCGCTCAGTATCAACAGTATGGCACTTGAGGCATAAAGATGGATCAGAATCCTTCAAGAGATATGCGGAATCCGAATAGTGTGATATATGACAACTTAGACAATCGCCCTCTTCCATGGAAATATGGCCTTTTCTGGAAGTTGTTGTCACTATCCGGTCATGGCATGTCAGGCAGAGCTCATTAGGTGTAGCCAATAGCTGATTTTTCAATTTGCCCCGGTGCGGGTTATGGCATGAATTACATTTACCAGCCTCAACCGGAAGGTGTTTATTAGCGCTTGCATTTAAAGCAGACTCCATTGTTTTATGACAGTTGAAACAAAGCTCAGTCATGGGCGTAACGGTAGTGCCCACATTATCACTTGCGTGGGGATCATGACATGCGCTGCATTTTTTATCCATGAAAGGCTTATGTGTTGTTTCTTCTTCAATTTGAAACATCATACTCTCATGGCATTGCATGCAGATACTATCCTTGTCACCGTTCAAAAGATTAGCGTATTGAGATGAGTGTGACTTATGACATGGGGAGCACTCACTTTTATTGACAGGGGTATGTATATAAGTTTTGAAAAAATCTTTTGCCTTATCTTTATGGCAGGAATAACAAAGTTCAGCAGCCGGATACTTGGCCATATACTGATTATTGCTACCATGCGAATCATGACAACCGGTACACTCTAAACCGGAGAAAGGCTTGTGCAAGACAGTATTCTTCAACTCTCCCTTAACTCCAGGGTGACAGCTTAAACATATTTCCTTCCCGGGCAGTTTCAGATAAAGCGGGTTCTCTGACGCATGAGGATTATGACAGGCAGTACAGCCTTTATCACTTATGGGTTTATGAAGAGAAGACACGTTAATATTAGGCTTGTCAGCATGACATTTAGTACATATAGAATTTTTGTCCCTTAATGTAACAGCGGAAAAATCAGAGGCGTGCGGGCTGTGACAGTTAATGCACTTACCTTCCCTGGTAACAGGATGTGTGTATGCAGTATCAAAACTTTTTTTCTCCTTTGCGTGACATGTATAGCACAATTCTCCGTCAGGAGCAATGGTGTCAAAAGGTTTTGGGTCATCATAAGGCTTATGGCAAGAGGAACACTGGAGGCTTGCAAGCGGGGCATGCACCGACTCCCTCAGCAGTTTATCATTGGATGAAGTGTGAGGAGTGTGACATCCTGTACACTTGCCATTCTCAACAGGATAGTTTTTATGTGCGGCCTTGAATCCGGAAGCAGAATAGCCATGGCAGGACTCACAAAGTTTAACTTCCTCATTAATAAGATTGTTCTTAAAGTTAGAGCCATGCGGCGCATGACATACAAGACAGCCGTCATCAAGCGGCTTGTGGCGCTTGGCCCTGCTGAATGACTCATCTTTATGGCAGACCAGACAATTAGCATTGCCCGCTTCTTTCTGAAGACGGCTATTGTCAGAAGCATGCGGATCATGACAGGGAAGGCACTTCCCGTGCGCTACGATTGTATGGACATTTGACATCTTCTGAATATTTGAGTCCAGCTCAGTGTGGCATATGAAACACAGCTTCTTCTCGTCCCTTTCAACGAGTGACAGTATAGTGAGCCGTCCGTGACGCAGGTGGCACTTCTCACATTCAAGGCTCTTCATGGGTGAGTGTACGACCTTCTTGTTAAGTTCCGGGAGCATGTCCTTATGACAATCAAGGCACTCCTTAGGCTTGAAACGTCCCTTTGCACTCCTTGCAGGAGCAGGGGCACAAGAGCTTAAGAAGCAAGCAATCATAAGAACCGAAAAAATGCTTACTAATATTTTTTTACTCACTCTGATATTTTTCATTTAAATTATATATAGCATAAATTTTATGCTATTTAAAGCCCTTTTCAAAAGCCTTAATAGCATCATCATTGATTATTATCTCGGTGTCTGCCTTTAACTGTTCCATATTAGTATCATGTATCCGGCTGAACTCTTCTGCCATATATGCCCTGTACACATCCGGCTTCACTTCGCTTAATGCCTTTGCTTTCGGCGCTTCAATCTCAAGAATATTATATATACTGTAACGAGAACCCGCTTGAAGAACAGGGCTGATATCACCCGGCTTTAGTGTATCAATTATCTCCTTAAGCGGCAAGGGAAGTTCACCTAAGTTACGCCAGCCCATGTTGCCTCCCTTCTCGGCAGAGACATCTTTGGACCTCATCCTTGCAAACCAGGAAAAATCTGCTCCCTTTATAAGACTGTTATATATTTCAACTGCCTCATCCATCTTCTCTACCGCTATCACCTGTATTTTATAGCGGGAAGGTGTAAGGTAATCTTGCTGATGCTTATCATAATACGCATTCAATATATCATCAGAGACCTGGATATTCGGCAAAATGACCTCATTGATATATAAATTTTGCAAGACTTGGTTTTCATACCGCCTGACCATACCCTCAAGTTTAGGCTGCAGATCGTAGCGGCGCCTCAATGCCTCCTGATCCACCAGCTTGCGGGTTATCCAGCTATTGAGGAGCTGTTCATTAGTGATCTTGATAACAGGAGGCAGCAAAGCAATAAATTCTCCCACGGTCAAAACTTCTCCATTAACAGTCACAAGTGTCCTGTTGTCATTAGCCAGCTTTGCCCTGTCACCATCCTCAACTCCGAGCTTCAAAGATAAGAGGATGTCATTATCAATCTTCAGAGTAGACTGTTCACGCAGCTCCTCTAAATATTGATTGCTCCTCTCTTCTTCCTTAATGCTGCCGAGACTCTTTTCTATATGCGCTCTTACGCTCTCAAGCTTGTCATCAGGCGCACCCGTAACCCCGAGGAGTTTCAAAATATAATAAACGCCTTTGACCTCAACAACATCTGAATATTCGCCTGGGTTCAGCCCTGAGACTGCTTTTTGCATAGACTGAGCAAGTGACCTGTAAGAAAATTCTTTTCCTTCATCTATTCTGTTGATGCCGGCTTCCTCTTTTGAAACCCGGCTTACATCTGATCCCTGCAGGATCAAATCCCTGAACCTCGATGCGTCATCTTTTGAGTTAAACCCTAACACGTCCAATTTAAAGATCTTATAGTTCTCTTTGTAATACTTCTTTATTTCATCTTCATTATTAGATGAAACCTTTTTTAATATTTCATCTTCATGAAGCATTAAAACTGATTCCCTGACAATAAATGCCTGTATCTTCTCTTTTGCCTCAGGGTATTCCTGCATCCCCATACGGCGGGCCTCCTGAATGATAAGCCTCTCATTTATCAGTTTGTTCAGATAATCTTTCATGTCAAGCGCTTTGGCAGTAGAGAGATCCTCTCTCCTGTGCTCAACACCTAAAGAATATGAAAGGTCCTCTCTTGTTATCGGATCCCCGTCCACATATGCAAGCGCATCTGTTTTTTTACCCATAGAAACACAGCCGAAAAGAAGACCTGCTGACAGCAAAAAACAAACCATGAGCAAGTGGCTTACAAATCCGGCATACTGATGCAGATATTTATTCTTCAGTTCCATTTTTTCTTCTCCAGGTTATCAACCAATTTTGTAACTATTTTATCTGTCACTTTATCAACTGACCTGAGCCGGCGCCAGTCGTATATTATAACATCATCATCGCCGCTCATCTGGCCTCGGCCGTACCAAAGGATCTTTTTATTTCCTGATCCGATGAGCCTTGCGGAAACAGACGCTGCCGGAGGGGAATTTTGCAGCACCCCGTTAAAATAAAGTCCCACTTCACCTAATAAATAACCATCCACATCAATAACTTTTGAAAGCTCAGTAATAGTAGTATAGTCAAGATTTCCTTTAACCCTGATCCTCATATCAACCAAATTCTTTTTGATCTCCCCATACTCCAGAGGCATAAAACCGCTATCTTTGAAAAGATGCACTACGAACATCTGAGAGGCTATATTTCCAGCGTCCTTATAATCAGTATCGTTCATAAAAGGCATAACAGCGACCCTGAATGCGGCATCCTTATGCGGCGCTTCTGAAGTGAAGGATGCAAACAGACTGTTAACAACCTTCTGTATTAGTTCATCCATCTCCTTGATCTCTCCAAGCCCTAACACCGTAATGAAATCATCACCCGTGGCAGAGAAATAATCAGCCCATAGTATAGAGCCGTCAGACGGATCTATAAGCCTGGCAATAAGTCCAAGCAAGGGTTTCCCCTCTATGGAGTATGATACTATGGAGCCAAGCAATATGCCTTCAACCTTAAAATTATCTGATATCTTTTTTGCAAGCGCTTTTGATATTGTCCCGGTTTCCCGAACCCTATCCTTGCAGATATTAGAATAAAGCTCCTGTTCCCCGACTATAGAATAGCCCCGGTCCTTCATCTCTTTCTCAATAACAGGCATAACAGCGTTCAACGCATTATCAACCATTGTAAGGTTATCAAAAGGAAATATAGCGATCCTTTTCCCGACAGTTCCTTTTGCAATTTCAGACGTTTCCGAAGATAAAAGGATATCAGATGCTTCTGGTCCTGCTTCAACTTTTATGCTGCTGTCCTGAACAGGAGTTACTTCGTACTGACTAATACCGGCATCTGCCGGGTTGCTTAAGCTATTCACTTCTGCTGATGCCTCGGAAAGATAAAAAAAAAAGATCGGCAGGATGAACAAACATGGCTTTGCAATATATTTAATAAATTTCATATCAGGCTCAACTATTCAAAGAAAGTTATTATAGGAAAATTCAAAATGCAATCAATATGATGACAGGGTCGCTATTGCTTCCCTGACGATATTGGAAGTAGCCTCACTTAAAGTGGGGGTTCTTGCGCCAAAGTGCCTTGCCATAAAACCGGCTCCGGGACTTGTCTTTGTGACAGACCATAGTATATCGCCTGCCCCGGTATCTACCATCATTAATGTTATTGATACTTCAGCAACAGTAACATTATCCCTTCTGACTTCAGCATAATTATCAACTGAACCCGTTACAACAGCCTCGACTTTGAGAAATTTGCCTAATGCCCTGATCTCCTCAACACTGGGAGATGAAATTGACTTTACTCCTACATTGTTGATAGCTGCCATAACATCTCCCGGAACTACAACATCTACAAATCCGGAAGAAAGCATCTCAGTGGTCACTACCTGCCTGACCGCTTCAGAGGCGCTTTTGTTTGAAGTGAAGTTATCAAGCGGAAGAATTGCCACTCTCTTTATGAAACTGAAATCAACATTTTCTTTGATATGATAAGAAGTCACTGAGCTTGCGCATCCGGAAAGAATAGGCGCAAACAAAAATATGAAAAACAATAATATCCGGCTTCTGAAATATATCTGTTTCATTTAGTTATATATATTAATATACATTATATAAATCAGCTGTTATTTTAATGTATCAATAGCCTCTTTTACAACCTTACGGGCTGCCTCATCAAGGGTCTTTCCCTCAATACCAAAGTGCCTCGTCAAAAAACCCGGCCCGCCGGCAGTATTTGAAACAGACCAGACAGTCTCTCCATTTACAGTCTCGATCATTCTTATGGTGACAGCAGCCTCAGGATAATCAACAGATGCCCCTTTTATTATACCCAGCGTTGAAACTGAACCCTTTATAACAGCATCTACCTCAAGGTTTTGCCCGAGGCTCTTGATCTCATCTAAGGTCAATAAAGATACAGACTGAACCTTAAGCTGAGCCAGCTGTCTCATGACCTCTCCTTCTTCAACAACCTCAAACCCTCTTTCCAATAATTCAATAACCACCTTCTCCCTTATCTTTTCCCCGGCATATCTATCAAGGGCAAAGTTCTCAAAAGGAAGTACGGCCACTTTATTTACAAGGGCAATATTATAATCCTGCTTTTTATAATATTTATTATTAAATCCACAGCCGAATACAAATACGATATCAGCCAGCAATAACATAATAAAAACATAAGAAAAATATCTTTTGACAGTGTATCCGGCCAAATCCAATTTAAATATCCCCTGATTAGATCAATCTATTAAAGCATATAGTATACACTATGCTTTTTGTTAAAAAAATAATATCAGAACCTTAAGCTCAACACCCCGTTTACGCTATTATTCTCACTCTTCCGATCTTCCTGTTTCTGTTCATATAAATATGAGGTCCGAAAATCAGCAAACCTCTTTATATGCCATGTCCCGTTTAAAGAGACCGAATCTGTAGTGAAATTATATGGCTTAGAGTCTGAATGGCGATAGGTAGTGCCCAACTGTATGACCGGTATAGGCCGCCAGTCAGCAATAAATATCTCGCTGACCGCTGAGGATCCATCTGAAGAAGACGAATAGTTAATATCTCCAGACAAATTAACAAACCTTCCAGGCCTGTATGTAACGGTTACAGAGCCGCCTCTGGTTTGAACCTGTTCAGCATCAGTTGTACTCCAGCCAAAACTGTACCTTAAAGCGCCTGAGAGTTTTTTTGTCAGATCAGTATCAATAGTTCCGCTTATGTATTTAGATGATGATTGAGATTGAGACACTAAATTTTCAGAACGGGAATATCCTAAATCAGTTACCATATTAAGATACCTGTAAAGCCTTGACCCTATTGTCAATGATATTGAATCATTATTCGATTGTTTCACTTCAAAATTTATTGATTCAGTCCTGTTCAACGACATATTGGCATTCAGGTACTCGATGGGCGCATAAGCAAATTTCAATGAATAACTATTAGCAACGCTATCAGTTTTAAATGCATTATCATACGTCTGGGTGAACTGCATGCGAAAATCAGTGGTCAGCAGCCTGTGTGTCCGCCAGGTGGAAGAAAGCGCAAAGCTCTTTGTGATCCTGCTGCTGTAATCAGGAGCGTCCTCACCACTGCCGGATTTTGAAAATATACTCGTGATAATAGAAGAAACAGAGCTAAATGCTGATGAAGGGTTCTGATCAGATTTATCTATAGAATAATTCACGGCGAATTTAAGCTTTTTAAAGGGCTGGTATGTTGACATGAGGTCGATCCTCTGGAAGATGGAAGTACTGTCGCTTTCAAGGACACCGGATACCGGGATGATCTCTACGCCGTAAGCCTCAACCTGAGTTACAAAAACATTCGAAACTCCGCTGGCCGCCATATTAACCGCCTTGAAATATACAGCCTTTGTTGAAGCCGCAAGCTGTATCTCATAACGGTAAATATTATTGACTGAATCAAAAACAGATACACTTACACTGGAAATGCTTAACAGATTCCATGTGCCGGCCTGATTAAAATCGCTCCAATACACCTTCCAGTTGCCGGGGAGAGTCAGGTTAAGATCACCGCTTACATCTTTATTGACATAAATATACAGCCTGTCAACGGCATCAGCCTTGGAGACCTGGATGCCTATGTTTTGATATTTATCAAAAACAGAACTGCTGAGTCCGATGCCTGTAGAAGTAATAAGGTCAGAGTCGGTCAGGCCGGGTTCTGAAGATAGAATATCAATGTCAGGATCTAACGCTGTCCCCTGAGCAGATAAACCAACCCCTGCCCTTTCAAAAAGCACATTCCCTGTCTTGCTTGAAAAACTCTCCCCGGTACTTCTTGTGAAATTGCCGTCATATACAGCCGAGAAAAAGATCTTGTTGTTAAGGAATTTCTGTGAATGCCCAAGCCTGTAATTCCCTGAAAAATCATCACTTACACTTTTGTAAGTTATATTAAGCGGGTTCTCGTCTACCCTATGCGTATAGTTAAGATACATCCTTAAATCGACTACTTGAGATGGAAGCGTATAAAATGAGTTAAAACTATACCGGTCACTGATGCTGTTCACAGATACACCGTCATTATTATTCTCCCTGTTAAACTCAGCTGAAAGCGAGGGAAGCGCCACAGGATTCACCCTGAAGGCAGTATAGTAGTAGTCTTGAATATTATCCCTTGTATCGCTAAAAGTTCCTGAGTTCGTGTCCTGACGCCTCCTGAAGCCGGCATTGATCTCATACATTGAATTTTTCAATGACAGGTTAAAGGCCGGCTCAAGCGTTTTACGGGAAGTAGTGTTTGTTAATCCATAAGGATTTTCTGTATCAGTATCTGAAAAGCTTGTCCGTAACTCAAGATTGTAAGACAATAACTCGTTAATATATTTTGAAAATGAAAGCCTTAAATTCTTTTGTGTAGTATTTGTTGAAGTCTTTTCCCCGTCATCAACCGCCTCATAAACTGAATGGTCAATATTGCCCATTCCGGTAAGTGCGGCTGAAGAAACCGATGAGTTTATAAATAATAAAAATACCAAAAATACTATTATCCCGAATTTGCTTATCCGCATAGTTTCAATTGCCGCAAATAGTTATTGGTCACCATCTTGTCAGTAATGACCAATAAAATTAATTACTGCCCGGAAAACATTGCTATCCCATATGGGTTCCTGCCGACCGGTATGCCCTTTTCCTCAACCGTGTTGATGGTATTGATCACAGAAACACTGTCCGTACTTCTGCTGACTACATAAAGCTTCCTTGACTCAGGGTCGAGCATAAAGGCCCTTGGTGAGTCCGGCACAGGGATACTGCTTATTATCGGACTGACGTGGGACACGGAATTCCCGGAACCTTCAAAATATGAATTGATGACCATTATCTCTGAAGGCATCTCTTTAAGAATATACACCCTGTCAAAAACCGGGTTTACAGCAACTCCAACAGCTGAAGAGCCGATATTTTCAATAGAATTGATAATCCCGGTAAAGTTCCCGTTAACAATGGAGACTATATCAATGACAGAGATCCTGTCAGAATCATTATTGGCAACATAAAGCCTGCCTCTCACATAATCAACAGAAAGGGCAACAGGGCTCCATTCAACATCAATATTAAAGACATCTTCAACTCTGTTATTGTGAATATTTACTTTTATAACAGAGATACTGTTCGAGTTCTTGTTTGCAACATACACATTAACATACTTGGTACGGTAGTTCTGAAGAATACTGATCTCAGAAGAGTCAAGAAATCTTGAGCCAAAAATATCAGTAACCGGCGGGTCTGCCGCCACTGCTATCGGGCCGTTCCCTACACTGACCTTATCAAACTCATTGAACGTGGCCGGGTCAATAATGGATACCGTGCTTGAGTCATAATTCGCAACAAAGACAAGCTCCCTGTTGGAAGACACTTCTGCAACAGCAATACCTTCAGGAGCCCTGCCAAGCCTTATTGGTATCTCCTGCTCTACCCTGTTTGTGGCCGGATCAATTACAGACACGCTGTTAGAACTCGAATTTGCAACATATATCTTAAGGCGCTCTTTTCTAAGGCCGGCAATTATCCCACGTGGCTTCTTCCCCACCATAATGCTGCCGACAACCTCTCCCGACTGCCTGTTTATCACAGAGACATTGCCTGAGTCCTCATTGGTAACATAAATCATCAGCCTGCTGAGTTCAGGCACCTTCGAACTGACGGAAAATAAAGGGTTGAACATATATCCGCTTTCAACAGAACTATCCGGATTCCATTTAACAAAGAGCGCTTCACTCTGATTATCATGCACTGTTATATTGATTGGGACTTCAATAGCACCAGGAGGAAGCGCAAGTGTAGCAGTTTGCCCATTACTGATGATAGAAGCATCCGTCATGGTAAACTTCAGCTTTTTATACTCACCCTCAGGAATCCGTATTTCGCCAAGCAGTATCTGATGTCCTTTTATTTTAAAAGAGTTGACAGCGACAGGTTTATCAATAACATCCCTGTAATTTCCGTCTTTAGACATAACGCTGACTCCTGAAAGTATAAAACTGATATCCAGTGATGTCTTGTCCGGGCCGTTAAGATATAAGACGATCTGGCTATTGAAAAGATCCTGCTTTTGATTCCCTGGAGAATCATCTTTTATAAGAGTTGTACAGCCGGAAACGAAGAGGATAGAAGAGAAAATTATAATTCGTGAGAAAGATGAAATAAAAGCAGATATAAACAAAGTAGAATAACCCGGACGGCTTTTAAGACAGGACTTACGCCTGGCATTGTCTGAAGTATACCTGATCATGTTAATATGGTTTAAATATCTGCACCCTGTGATTAAACAGGTCCGTTACTATCACATCCCCCTCTTTACTGACACTTATGTCTGTTGGGTGCCAGAACCAACCGTCACTTAAACCCAGACCTCCAAACTCAAAAATTAAGTTGCCGTTTTTATCATAAGTATTGACTGTATGGCGCATATAGTCTAACACATAAATCCAGCCTCTCTTATTATCTATCGCAGCAGCCCTCGGCCTGCTGAGTTTGCCGGAACTGCCGCCTTTTTCTCCGAACTGAAATTTGTATTTTCTGTTTTCATCATAGACATATATATGCCCTGTTTCTTCACTTACAAGGTATATCCATCCGGAATCATCAATTGATACACTTACCAATTTAACCTTCTTCTCATCTTCTTCAGGAGACATGATATCTATCAGCTTAAAGTTATTGTCAAGAACCAGAACTCCTGAAGAATAGATACCCGCAACATAAAGATTTTTATTCTTGTCAAATGCGAGGCGGTAAGGTATAAAAGAGCCTGCGCCTTCAAAACCCTCGAGATATATATCACGCATCCACTTAAGACACGGGTTAAAGACAGATATCCTGTTTCTCGGATAATTATCCGAATACGCCTGCGCTACATATAAATTGCCGTCAGTATCAACAGCAAGCCCTTCAGGCCGTTCTATCTTATCGCTTTTACCAAGTGAATAAAGCGGAAACAGGTCGGATGAATAAATTATTATCCGCCCATTGCCGTCAATCATGTAAATCTCATCCATCACAGGCTCAGACATTGCAAATGAGGGCCTGACAATCCTGTTCCATTCCTCATCATATTCTATCTTATCGAAATACCTTACAAGCGAGCCCTGGGCATGGAGAACATCAGGATAAATAATTATTAAGAAAAATGGAACGAGCAGCAACCGCAAAAAAATGCGTGGAAACATCTCCACCCCGATTTTAAAGTACCAGCGATATCTCATAATTCATAAATAATATTAAATAGTCAATCAATGAGTCAATTATTTTTTTATTGATCTCAGGATAAAAAAAAAGGTTGATCATTTAATATGAGCAACCTTTTGATAATGCTATGTAGAT